>RECE01000289.1 GCA_007694165.1 Bacteroidota bacterium | reverse complement strand
AAGTTCCTGGAATGGTAGGAACTGGAAACTTGCGCAGCAATTTCCAGCTTCCGGATTATTAGCAGCTACTCCACTACCAATCCCTGCAATTGTTCGTCATCGTCCTGTCCTCCGGTTTGGTGCATGTACCTGAAATTCTCCAGGTCATTAAAGTAGTCGAGCACATCTTCTCTTTTTAGTTTGGTGTTTTTGGTGGAGGTTACAGTGAGGTAAGACGACCATGGGTAATCCATGGCATGTCCAGTAAAACCATGTTTTACAGGATTGTTGTGGATGTAAACGATAAGATTGGTTAAGTATCGTTTGTCATCAATCCTTATGCGATGGAAGTTTTTGGTAAACAGAGACCCTGCTCTGCCATATTTTTTATTGAAGTACTTGGTGTAGGTCCCAAAAAGATGCTGGAACTGCTCTGATGGTTTGGGTTTCTTTTGGAAATCTCCGCCAGGCATGTCAGGAAAGAAAGTCTTCCATTTTTTATCAAGCTCATCTGAGTGGGCGTAAGCCGCATTCATATAACCAATTTCTTCCTCTGATCTTATTCTCAATAAGATGTGGAAATGGTTTTTTAATAAGCACCAGGCATAGGTGTCTGCAATGGTATTTATGTAGATGTCGTACAGTTCCAGAAAATAGTTGTAGTCTTCATTGTTCTGAAAGATATTTTCGTAGTTATTGCCCCGGTTATAGATATGGTAGAAGTGGTCGTATTCGATGGGTGCCTTCATGGTATCAGAATTTATCTCATGGTTTCCATTGTGATAATTTAACAGTTATTTGGATGATTTGTTTAGTAACGCAGGAACTGGAAACTTGCAGAGCAATTTCCAGCTTCCGGAGGAGTTGCTTTTAACCCGGAAGCTTCCAGTTGCTTCGCAAGCTGGAAGTTCCTGGACTGGCAGGAACTGGAAACTTGCGCAGCAATTTCCAGCTTCCGGAGGAGAAACCCTCTACCCGGAAGCTTCCAGTTGCTTCGCAAGCTGGAAGTTCCTGGACTTCCTACTCCATTCTCCCGTCCACCTTAAAAGGCAATCGCGCCAGCTTTTCCACTTCCACAGAAGGATAGCCGAACTCCTCTACCACTTTGCCCTCAATCAGGTAAAGGCCCTGCCCGGTAAAAGGGTATCTCTGCAGCGATTGGGGGAAGTGTACCGTATCGAAAAACTCTCCCTTTTCATCCAGGAAGCAGCCAAAATGCATCCAGTCTTTGCGAACCGTATGCACGTATTTGATGGTAACCAGGTCGCCGGTCATTCGAACCTTTTGGCCCAGTTTGCTCATGAGCTCGCATGCCAGGGCATTGCCGCGATAATCTGTTTTAAGCATATCGAAGCGCGACAGGGTAACGGGAAAGCCCAGCAGCTCCATTTCATCATAAGCATCCTCAAGAGTATTGTCATGCAGGGGAGGGAGGGTGAATTTTTTCTCCTCGGGCTCAAAAATGGCAGGTGCCGTTTGTTTTTTGGGTTGTTTGGAAAGCAGGAAATGAGCTTCCCACAGCAGCTCTTTTTTGGGCTTGCCGCAAAAGCGGAAGGCACCGCAGCGAATAAGCAGCAACACCTGTTCCAGCCCGGGGGCAGTACGATGGATGAAATCCTGCAGGCTTTTGAAAGGTCCGTTTTGCTCTCGTTCATAGCACAGGGAAACGGCCATGGTGCTTTCCAGTCCCTTTACGTGCTGCCAGCCTAAATAAATGTCGCGGTTGTGGATGCTTGTTTTGTAATCACTTTTGTTGATACAGGGAAGATGAATGCTTGCGCCATGGCGGCGTGCCTCATTCACGTAAATGCGGGTGTTGTAAAAACCCCCGAAATTGTTGATGACCGCCACATGAAACTCATCGGGGTAGTAGGTTTTCAGAAACAGGCTCTGGTAGCTTTCCACGGCGTAGGATGCCGAATGGGCTTTGCAGAAGGCATAGCCCGAGAAAGACTCTATCTGCCGCCATACTTCCTGTGCCAGGGCAGGGGGGTGCCCCTTCTGCTTACAGCCTTCGAAGAATTTGTCCCGTATGCGCTGAAATTCGATCCGTGAGCGAAATTTGCCCGACATGGCCCGCCGTAAAATGTCGCTGTCGTCGAGACCCAGCCCTGCAAAATGGTGGCTGATCTTGATTACATCTTCCTGGTACACCATCACCCCGAAAGTTTCTCCCAGCTGCTCTTCGAAGGTGGGGTGCAGGTATTTTACCGTTTCAGGGTTGTGAAATCGTTTGATGTATTCGCGCATCATTCCTGATTTGGCTACTCCCGGCCGGATGATGGAGCTGGCAGCCACCAGGCGGATGTAGTCGTTGCACTTGAGTTTTTTGAGCAGTCCGCGCATGGCCGGCGATTCAATGTAGAAGCAGCCAATGGCTTCTCCGTTGTAAAGGCGCTGGTTGATTTCCGGGTCTTTCTTGAACCGGCTTACCTGGTGCACGTCGATTTTTTGTCCTTTGTTCTGCAGCACCAGTTCTGCCCCTTCCTGAATGTGGGCAATGCCGCGCTGGCTGAGGATGTCCAGCTTTTCAAAACCGATGTCTTCAGCCACGTACATGTCCCACTGTGTTGCAGGAAAGCCTTTTGGGGGCAGGTCGAGCGCGGTGTAATAATAGATGGGCTTCTCCGACACCAGCACGCCTCCTGCGTGGATGCTGCGGTGGTTGGGGAAGTCGAGGATGCGGGAGCCGTATTCCAGGATTTTCTGTGCCACCGGATCGTTTTTGCCCGATGAGGGGTCTTTCACCAATGCGTCAATCTCCTGTTTGGGCAGGCCGTACACTTTGCTCATCTCCCGAATGACCGATTTGTCGCGGAAGGTGTTGATGGTGCCCAGCAGTGCCGTATGGTCGCGCCCGTAGCGTTTGAAGATGTAATCCTGTATATGGTCGCGGTCGGTCCAGCTGTAATCGATGTCGAAATCGGGCGGACTGGTGCGCTGGGCGTTGATAAAGCGTTCGAAGTAGAGGTCGAGCTCAATGGGGTCGATGTCTGTGATGCGCAGGCAGTAGGCAACAATGCTGTTGCCGCCGCTGCCACGCCCCACATGATACATGCCGCGCGACATGGAATAGCGGATGATGTCCCAGGTGATGAGGAAATAGGATGAGAACCCCAGCCTGTCGATTACCTCCAGTTCTTTGAGCATTCGTTCGTGCGCTTTTTTGTTTTGGCGTCCGTAGCGATATTCCAGCCCCTCCAGCGCGAGTTTTTCCAGCAGCAGGCGGTCGTCATAGCGGCTGGAGGTGAAGATTTGTTTGTTTTTGGGCGTTTTGAAGTCGAAATCGAAGCTGCATTGCTCCAGCAGTTTTTGGGCGTTGTGCAACAGGTCAGGGCAGTGGCGGTAGGTTTGCTGCAATGCATCCGGACTTTGAAGGTACGCATCCTGGGGGGCCAGCATGGAAGGGGTGAGCTGGCTCAGCAAAATGTTGTGGTCAATGGCGCGCAGGTGGCTGTGCAAAACGTGATCGTCCCGGTGGGCGTAACAGGCCGATGATTGGGCCACCAGCTTGTGAGGATAATCACGAAGAAGATTGTAAACAGTGCGGTGGATATCGCCGGGGCGCACACCCAGAAATTCATGTTCTCTGAGTGTCTCTGCTGCTTTGGCCAGGGGAGGGTACAACACGTAAACATGTTCGAATGCCGGCGCCTGTTCCGGAAGTTTTTTCCCCGACAGATTGTGTCGGCTGAGCATCTCGTTGATTTCGCGCAGCCCTTCGTGGTTGCGGGCAATACATGTGTACAGCTGCCGATCTCCATTTCGGGCTTCCATGCCGGCCACCGGGCTGATGTTGTGCTGCCGGCAGGCTTTCACAAAATCAAAAATTGCAGTAGTGTTGTTGATGTCGGTGAGTGCAAGGGTTTCCAGCCCCAGGGTAGCGGCCTGTTGCACCGCTGTTTCCACGGGCATGGTGCCATACAGCAGGCTGTAGTATGTGTGAATGGTTTGCATTGGGATGTATTTCCTGGTTGTTTTACAATCAAAAACTGTGATTGTAATATAGTAATTGTTTTGATTCTGGCAAACCCGGAAGCTTCCAGTTCCGATAAAAAATCGGAAGCTGGAAGTTCCTGCCGCCAGGAACTGGAAACTTCGAAGAATTTCCAGCTTCCGGGTTTGAAGCGAAATAAACCGGAAGCTTCCAGTTGCTTTGCAAGCTGGAAGTTCCTGCCGCCAGGAACTGGAAACTTCGCAAGAATTTCCAGCTTCCGGAACCCTACTAAGCCGGAAGCTTCCAGTTCCCATTCGGGAAGCTGGAAGTTCCTGACCCAACTCACTCCACCACCAAACCATCCAAACCTCCGTCATCCGTTCCAATGCTGCGGTGCATATGGCTGAAATTGTCCCTGTTGTCAAAATAGCGAAGTACTTCCTCTCTCTTGAGTTTGGTGTTTTGGGTAGATAGTATCGTTAGGTAGGAGGACCAGGGATATTCCATGGTATCGGAAGTAAATCCATGCTTTATGGGTTTGTTAGGCGCAAGCACAAAGAATGTATTCCCGTAAAAACATAACTATTGGTGAATACAATCAGTAAAAGTTATTGTCTTTGCAAGAAAAACAATGTACGCAAGATATCTTAGTGACAGAATAAAGAATCGAATAGATTCGGGTAAGGCGATTGTTGTAATCGGTCCCCGACAAGTGGGAAAAACAACTCTCATCGAATCAATCCTTGCATCAAAAGACTATCTACTCCTTGATGGAGATGACCCTAAAACCCGAACCTTATTAACGGAGCCAAATACAGAACAGATTCGAAGAATTTTAGGGAAACATAAGTATGTCTTCATTGATGAAGCTCAAAGAATTGAGGGAATAGGACTTACTATGAAAATAGTAACAGATAGATTTAAAAACGTTCAATTGTTTGCAAGTGGTTCATCCTCTTTTGATTTGTCAAATAAAATCAATGAACCTTTAACCGGGAGAAAATGGGAATATCGGTTATTCCCAATTTCGTGGGAAGAATATGAAAACCACCACGGGTTTTTATACGCAGAGCAGAGTTTAGAGAATAGATTACTTTATGGATTTTACCCCGACGTATTAAATAACGTGGGAGATGAAGTTAGTATCCTGCGGAATTTAGTAAACAGCTATTTGTATAAAGACATACTTTCCTATGCAGACATAAGAAAGCCAGGGGTTCTTGACAAACTTGTTCAAGCTCTGGCTCTTCAGATTGGGAGTGAAGTGAACTATTCAGAATTAGCTCAAACTGTAAACGTGGATAAGAATACAGTTAGTAAATATATTGACATTTTAGAAAAAGGGTATATAATTTTTAAACTGAGTAGCTTTAGCCGAAACCTTAGGAATGAAATCAAAACAAATAAGAAGATTTATTTTTATGATAATGGGATAAGAAATATGGTTATAGGTAATTTCAATCCATTAGAACTAAGAATTGATAAAGGTGCTCTTTGGGAGAATTTCCTGATTTCAGAAAGAATCAAGCAGATAGAGTACAAGCAAAGTCTCGCTCACACCTATTTCTGGAGAACGAAACAACAACAAGAAGTTGACTTTGTAGAGGAAAATGAAGGAAAAATTTTTGGTTTTGAATTTAAGTGGAAGAAAAAGAATAATCAAAAATTACCAAAAACTTTCACTGAAGCTTATAATGCGGAGACAAAGATAATTGACAAAGAAAATTTTAGAGAATTTGTGATAATTGACTAATGCGAGCACCCCATGAACATTTTAGAGAAAAGAGATTTTATACACAGCCACTTACATCAACTGGATGAAGAGCTTATAAGTGAATTATACCATAAGATGTATTCTTTTATCAAGGAAGAAAATCCTGTAGTAGGATATACTGCATCTGGTAAACCCATTGAAAAAAGTCAATTTATCTCCGAATTGAAAGAAGCGGAAAAGCAAATTGAACGTGGGGAATTTACCACCATTGAAGATTTGGAAGAAGAATCCGAACAATGGTAATGCAAAAATCCAGGGTAATTGTTTCTCATAAGGCCTGAGCCTCGGCGTGAATATTATGAATACCTCAAGCAAGAAGTCTCGGATGAAGTTGCCCGATATGTGAAAAATGGCATTCTTGCTAAAATCAAATCCTTAAAAGATTTTGCAGGCTACTCTCATGAACTTTACCTTGAAGATGAACCCATCGAATACCGTTCCGTTTCAAAATGGAATTACAATATTATTTACAAAGTGGAAAATGATGAAGTGAGGGTGCTAAATATAATACACACCAAAAGGCATCCTGACAAACGTAAAAATGTCTGATTTCTCCTGAGCGGAGTCCGAAGTTCCCGGGATTCAAAGCACCCTAATCCCGAAGGGATGACATTTTCTGCACTTCTTTTTTTAAGTCCTCATGAGATGTTAGTTCTCCGTTCTTAATATTCTCTTCCGATTCTTCCATCAAAGCATCTTCCAAAAAGGATAACAGCTTCTCATAAAGCTCATTTACAGCAGGTTCTTTTATGCGGTGAAGATGGCTGTGTATATAATCTCTTTTTTCGACTAAGTTCATGATAATCATTGTTTATCCTTCCAACAAATATAAGAAATTTTTAGTCCATCTATATGGCTGAGGATTTTTCTTTCCGGGGCGAAGATACCCCTAAAACAGTAATGGGAACAACTCTGTTCGAATTGTTCCCATTCACGTCGGAAAACTTGCGTTTTCTTATGAGGCAGGTTACTGTTATTATGACCGGCATGCATTGACTGAATGCGGACACTCAGAAATTTACAAGCCCTTAACACTCCGATATTATCAACTAAGATAAGTATCATTGTGCCGTCTGCTGGAAATACCCTAAGGCATTTCTTCCCAGACAAAAGTGTCGTTTCATAAGAACTTTCAGAGGTTTTCAACTGTCTTTCTGCGAATTCTTCTTGCCTCCCCTTCCTTTCGGAAATTTGTGGCTTTCTGTTTTGCAGTTTTTCAGAAGAGAATCTTCCGGAAGCAAACCTTAATCAGCCCGAAGGCCTTTCAGATTTCAGCAACGCTTTGGGAAACATCCTGTGACAATACATCTTGCGCAAGCGCCAGATGTTTCGAAAAGAACTTTTCATCTTGCCATGTTCCGAAGAACCGGTAGTTATGAAAACATGGTTTCGCATCGGTATGCTGTCTTCGACTCAATATCTTAAAGAACGCTGTGCGAGGTTTAAGTCATTGACCGTTTTCTCATCAGAACGGGTTTTGCAACCTGTGTCGTCAGAAAGCGCGGACTTTGGCTCCTTTCAACAAGCAAATCTTTCGATTTATACGATCCGGATATTAGTTCAGCCAAGAAATACTATCCTTTTCCATGTTTTGGGAGCGGCCTTTTATCGCTCACCTGCTGAAACAAATATACACTAATAAAACACTGGAAGTCAAGCTTTTTTGCCTGTATTTGTTCACTTTGTTTCAACAACGGTTTTCAACAATTGTTGATAACCCTGCAGTGATTGTCAAACAGCCGTTTTAAGGGTTTTTTTCCGTGAAAGTGTTAGGTTATGAACATTCTTTCCGGAGAAGAAATGAACAAAAAATACAGGATAAAGGTGGTTTTGCTTTCTTTTTTCGGCATTTATTCTTCGTTAAAAAGCTCAGTTTTGTCGTGGAATGTTGTTTTTTGGAAAATCAATTAGTGGGTATGCGCAATCTTTCCAATATGTTTATGTTGCAAATTGCTCTCGTTATTTGTTCTCTTCCAATTGCGCTGTCATTTCGTTGGGTTCACTTTCCTGAATATTTTCGCAGCGCATAATTCATAATTATTATTCCTTCCTACAAAGGTTTCCGGGCCGCTGGCCCTATCCTTCGTGAAATTCAGTAAGCTTTATATCCAGGGCTGCAGGCCCTTAACTTTTGTGGAAATAATTTGTTGTACAATGTAATGCGCTGGGTGTTAAGGTTTACCAAAGAATTGAATTTAATGTCAGCGCAACAGCAGTTATATTGTTGGATGTATGAATTTTGTGACTACCTGACAGAAATGGTGATAATCAGATGTCAATTAAATGTTTATTTGCAAACAACAATCGAAATATTGTAGTGTTCTTATATCGTCAGTCATAAGCTATCGTTGGGCAGGCAAGCAGAGTTTTTCGGTAATCATTGGAGTTTTGTGAAAAGGAAGAAAATGCTCCAACCCGATGGGTCTTTGCAGATAAAATAATACAAGTAATAATTGTTCCATATCTCCGGAAATCACAATTCAAATACCTTCAACTTGAAAAGAACTTCTATTATACTGCTATTCATCATTTGGGCATCAGGTTCTGTCCTGGTGGCTGCCCAATCCGACAACCTGACTATTGCAGTAAAGGATGCCCGTAAACTTCCATTGCCGGGAGCCACGGTACATCTGGTTCGTCTTGAAGATTCCGTAAGGGTTTCGGGTGTAACCAACCCAAACGGGCTGGTATCTTTTGCCCAAACCAAAACCGGACCCCATTTGGTGAAAATCAGTTATGTGGGTTTTCAACCCCTGGAAAGGTCTCTGATGTTAAAAAAAGGAGAGCAGCAATATGCCTTTGAACTAAGGGAAAATGCCATTTCGCTTGACGAGGTAACCGTTACGGCTCGAAGACCTCTTATCAGGCAGGAAGGAGACAGGATGATAATAGACCCTGAACCCCTGGCAGCCATTAGCACCAATACCCTGGAAATACTGGAAAGTACTCCGGGATTGTTTGTGGATCAGGATGGCGGCATATTTCTCAACAGTGCCACCCCTGCAACCATTTACATCAACGGGCGAGAGCAGAAGATGAGCAGCCAGGATATCAACACCATTTTGCGCAGCCTCCCTCCCGGAAGTGTTGACCGAATCGAGGTAATCCGCACTCCTTCGGCCCGGTTTGCTGCTTCCAGTAGCGGAGGCGTAATCAATATCGTGCTGAAGAGAGGGATGAAGATTGGGCGTTTTGGATCTGTGAATGCAAGTATAAATCAGGGTTTCTACGGGAATCGAACCCTGGGATTGAGTTTTAATAACGGCGGGAGCACTGTAACAAGTTATGTGAACCTTAGCTACAGCGACAACAACACACTGGAAGAATTGAATGCTTCACGCTTTCTCAGGCAGGATACTACATTGATGCAATCAGCCAGAACCCGCAGGGGAAGCCACCAGGGATATCTCGGGTATGGTTTGAATTTCGAGGTGGGAGAGAACGCTGATTTTAGCTACGATGGACGCATCAATGGAAGTCTTCCCCAGACCCTTTCCAGCAACTCCAATACCCTTTTCGGACCCGAAGACCTGGCTTTGAGCCTGACCCAAAACAAGGTGGAAAACGATGCTGATTTTTTCAATATACAGCAGGACCTGGGGTTCAGTTACAAACTTGATACACTGGGTTCAGACTGGGATACCCGGCTGAGTTATACCTTTAACCGCAACCATACCTTTCAGCGATATGCAACGACGGGACTCTTTCCTGTAAATTCCTACCTGTCGGGAGAAGGAGATAACCGGCAGCAACGCTATTCCGTGCAAATGCAATCCGATTTATCCTGGCAGCTGCCCTGGCAGGTAAGGCTTGAAACAGGGATTAATTTCAGCTGGCAGGAGTTTCAAAGTGAAGCAGACTACCTGCTGGATTTTAATGACCAGTCCATGCCCGATCCGTTGAGAACCAACTCCTTCAATTATACAGAGAATATCAATGCCGCATACATGCAGATGTCGAGGGAGCTGGGGTGGAAGGTTATGCTGAAAACCGGTTTCCGCTTTGAAAATACTTATATGAAGGGCAACCAAACCATTCCTGTAGATACGAGTTTTGTTGTTCAGCGCAACGACTGGTTTCCTTATATGTACCTCAGCCGCCCTCTTTTCCAGATTGAGGGATTTGAGTTGCGTGCTTTTATGATTTACCGGCGTACCATTTCGCGGCCCGGGTATCAGAACCTGAATCCTTACATCAACTTCATTGACCAGTTTTTGTACGAGGTGGGCAATCCCGAGCTTAAGCCCCAGTTTGCCGATAATATGGAGTTGAATATTAGTTTGGATGATATGCCCGTTTTTGCCCTGGGCCGCAACTATACGAGAGATATTTTCTCGTCGGTGATTTATGCCGATGAAATGGATGAGAATATTGCTGTTCGCACGTATGATAACCTGGGGAAAAGCAGGGAAACCTATTTCCGTGCCATTGCCGGTATTCCGCCCGGAGGCAGGTACTTTTTTGCGGCCGGGGCACAGTATAACCTCAATGAGTACGATGGTTTTTATGAGGGACAGCCTTTGTCCTTCTCCCGGGGGAGCTGGCGATTTTTCACCTTTCATATGCTCCGCATTGATAGTGAAACGCGTTTTACCATGAGCGGCTTCCTCATGACCCGGGGACAGATGAACTTTTATGAGCTGAATACTTTTGGCATGCTCAACCTGGGGCTGAATCGTACTTTCCTCAATAAAAAACTTACCGTAAGCCTGAGCGCCAGAGATGTGCTGAGGACTATGACCACTGAGTTTGAACTGAACCAGGGTAGCATTCAAACCTCCGGCAATCGTTATGTTGACAATCAACGCTTTGGTGTGAGTATTCGTTATAATTTCGGGATACCCGACAGGCAGGAGCGCCGGAATATGTTTCAGTTTGATAACGGAGATCAGCCCTGATTTTCGCCAACTCCTTTTCTCTTCCACATTCTATGAGTTCATGAAGTTCAACGTTAATCTTTTCAAAAAAAAAGATTCCAACATCCTTAGTGGGTTGATTTTCGTATTTTTGAGCCCATCTACAGGTTTGTTATGGTTTCATAGCAGGGAACACCTGATATAAATTTCACCTAAATCCCTTAAATCAAGTATTGTTATGCGAAAATTGATATTTACATTGAAGGCCATGCTTTTGTGTATGGTTTTGCCGTTGATGGTATCAGCTCATGAAGATGCGCGTTTGATGCGTTTCCCTGATATCAACGGAGATTTGATTGCATTCGTCTACGCCGGAGACATCTGGACCGTGAATGCCAATGGAGGAGATGCCAAAAGGCTTACTTCCCACAAAGGTCTTGAGTTGTTTCCAAAAATTTCACCCGACGGCAAATGGATTGCTTTTTCTGCCGAATACACCGGTAGCCGCCAGGTATTTGTAATGCCTGCTGAAGGGGGAACCCCGCAACAGCTAACCTGGTACAACGATGTTGGACCCATGCCGCAACGTGGTGGTTTTGATTATGTGGTGCTGGGATGGACTTCGGACAGCAAGAAAGTCCTCTTCCGGGGCAACAGAACCGAATATGGTGATCGTATGGGAAGATATTACCTGGCCAGCATTGACGGTGGTCTGGAGGAAGAATTGCCAGTACCTTATGGTGGCTTCGCTGACTTGTCGCCTGACGACAGCAAGCTGGCTTTCGTGCATATTGACCGCGAGTTCCGCACCTGGAAGCGTTACAAAGGCGGAAGGGCTTCCAATGTACACATCTACGACCTCGAAAACAATACTTCTGAAATGATAACCGACTGGGTAGGTACCGACCATATCCCTACCTGGTATGGCGATAAGATTTATTTTGCATCGGACCGCGATCTCTGGCTCAATATTTACAGTTTTGATGTTAATACCCGCGAAACTACCCAGATGACTTTTCATGATAATTTTGACGTGATGTGGCCTGCCGGTAATAACGGGCAATTGGTCTACGAGGTGGGTGGTCACCTTTACAAACTCAACCTGGAAACCGGGCGCGAAGAAAGAGTTGTGGTAAACATCCGTTACGACAATCAGAGCACGCTGCCATACTTCAAAAATGTAAAAGAAAACATTCATAGTATGGCTATTTCACCTTCGGGCAACCGGGTGTTGTTTGATGCACGCGGTGATATTTTTTCTGTGCCAGCCGGAGACGGAACCGTTCATAACCTCACCAATACACAGGGAGAAAGAGCAGTGTATCCCACCTGGTCGCCCGACGGAAAATGGATTTCATGGTATGCTGATGGTAGCGATGAGTACGAAGTATACCTGATGGAAAACAAGGAAGGTGCAACACCCCGTCGCATTACTTCGGGTTCGCAGGGCTGGAAATACCAGGCCGAATGGTCTCCCGACAGCCGTTATATGGTATTCTTCGACAGAAGCATGAAGCTGCAGCTGCTGGATGTTAATACCGGTAATATCCGCGTTGTGGATGAGCCTCGTGCCTTTGAACTGAGAACCTACACCTTCTCACCCGATTCGCGATGGATTGCCTATACCAACAGCAACAGCAACGATCAGAGTTCCATCTGGCTGTATAATATTGAATCAGGAGAGCGTAACCGCCTGACCGACCATACTTTTTCTGATGGTAATCCGGTCTTCTCAAAATGCGGACATTATATCTTTTTTACTTCCAACAGGGATTTCAATCTGGCGTTCTCTTCTTTTGAGTTTAACTATCTCTACAACAATGCAACCCGTATTTATGCCATTCATCTTACCCATGATTCTCCCAGGCTTTTCGAACCCAAAGAAACTGTGGAAAACGGAAATGGCAAGAATGATACTACAGACAAGAAAGAAAGGATAGTAGTTGATTTTGAAAATGCAGATCGCCGCATTGTCGCTTTTCCCCTGTCCTCGGGAAGTTATTGGAATCTTCAGGCTGTGGAAGACGGACTGGTGTATTTCAATGATGCAGGAATGAACCTCTACAAATACAAAGAACAAAAGAATGAGGTTATTATGAGTGGCATTCGCAGTGGAATGGTATCTGCGGATGGTAAGAAATTCCTTTATTCGCACCGTGGTGATTATGGTGTGGCAGATTTGCGGCCCGGACAAAGTGCAGGAGACGGCAAGCTCAACCTTGATAAGCTGGAGATGCGCATTGAACCTAAAAAGGAATGGGAGCAAATCTTCCGCGACGGATGGCGCATTTACCGCGACTTTTTCTATGTGGGCAACCTGCACAATGTGGACTGGGATGGTTTTTATGACCGCTATTCGCAGATGCTACCTTATGTAAATCATCGCTTCGATCTGGATTATATGTTTGGCGAAATGATTGGCGAAACCAACACCGGACACGCCTATGTGGATTATGGTGATTTTGAAAGGGTAGATCGCATTGATAATGGTTTGCTGGGTGCAGACCTGAAAGCCGATGAACGAAGCAACCGCTATATCATCAGCAAAATCTATGAAGGAGAAAACTGGAACAGCAGCCGCCGTTCGCCACTCACCATGCAGGGCATGGATATTCGCGAAGGAGATTTCCTTATTTCCATTGAAGGCAATAATGTAACCACCGCAGACAATCCTTACAAGTTCCTGGAAAACCGCGTGGATATGGCTACCCGTATTACCGTTAGCGACCGTGCCGATGGCCGCAATGCACGTACCTTTACCATGCACCCCATTGCCAGTGAAATTGAATTGAAATATCTTGACTGGGTCGAAACCCGTCGTGCCATGGTTGACGAACTTTCAGGCGGACGTATCGGATACATGCACGTTCCCAATACGGCACATGATGGAAACCGTGAGTTGCACAGGGCAATGTATGCCTACCATGATAAAGATGCGTTGATTATTGATGAGCGTTTCAACGGAGGGGGTTTTATTCCTGACAGACTTACAGAGATGCTTACCCGTGAAACCTATGCCTACTGGCATCGTCATGGACTCGATCCCATGCGTACGCCAGCAGTGGCACACGATGGTCCCAAAGCCATGCTTATCAATCAGTTTGCTGCTTCCGGAGGAGATGCTTTCCCTCATTTTTTCCGCCACAATAATCTTGGAACCATCATTGGTACCCGCACCTGGGGTGGCCTTGTGGGTATGACCGGTAATGCCCGCCTGTCAGACGGTGGTTATATCGGTGTGCCCCGCTTTGGTATTTATAACCAGGAAGGCGAATGGATCATTGAAGGTATTGGAGTTTATCCCGATATCGAAGTATATGATGAGCCCCATCTGGTGGCCCGCGGGCAAGATCCATCGCTGGAAAAAGCAGTGGAAGTGTTGCTGCAGCAGCTGGAAGAAAATCCACCCAAACCCTGGATAACTCCCGAAGCTCCTGACCGCAGCAAATGGATTGAAGTGGAAATAGAGTAGTTTGAGCTTGAGTTTGAGGCAAAGTTAGAGGCTGAGGCTGAGACCAAGTGATTAGTCATATCTTATCTGATCCCTGGACTCTAAAAAGGCATATAAGAGCGTTTTGAAAACGTTCTTATATGCTTTTTTTTTGTGAGGGGGATGACCAGGAGTTACACTTTCACAAGCATGGTGTGAAGGGTCAGGGTATGACTACAGTTCATGCCCTGAATAACTCTAATGCAAATTAAACTAACATAAAAGGACTATGAATATTAAAACTATTATTTGCAATAAAAATAAATAACAAGTTGGAATAAATTAAATTTGGTTAATATCGTAATTTCCATTTATTTTACAAGACGGAAATTCAATACAGGACTAAAGAAGTTTTGTGGGTGACAATCCCAATCGTTTTTTGTAAAAATCCCGGAAGGTGAAAAAAATTACAGCTACTTACCTCACATTGCACATGGCTATCGCCGTTTTTGCACAGAGTCTAACTGATTTTGACTTGCATGGAAAATGGTTTGATGCAGTTGGTTGCCATGATAGTATTCATTCGATAGAATTCTTTCCTGATGGTACCATTATTTAAAATACGAGTCAATATCAAATAGCATTTTCTTGCAAGTATTATTCAACCAGGACTAAACCAAAACACATGAAAATCAAACTTTATTTGCGTATTCTTCCAGGCGTGATTGATTTTGCAATCATCGCTTTGATTTACAAATTGTTGAACCAATCCATTCTTACCCTTTGGGAGGTTAATGGATACTTCTTGTTTACTTGCTGTTACTTTGTATATTATCTTCTGAGTTACCTGATATTTAATACTACACCAGGGCACTATGCATTTTCGCAGGTAAATGAAGTCCGAAATCGCCCTTTCTCAATTGTATTACGAGAGGCAATCAAAACCATAGTTTTTCCCGGGATTCCTGTTGTAATGATATATTTTATGCAAATCAGGTTTAATCCTTTCCTCTATGGTATATTTATTATTTCGTGCATTGTATTGCTGTTGATCAATGTTTTTTTGAAAAAACATATTTGGGATCTTCTTGCGATTAATAACTGGAAGAGAGAACGAAAGAAAGCCAGTTTTCCGGTTTTGCTCGCTATGGTTTCTCTTATGCTTGTGGTGTTGAATGTTTCCTTGATAGCACGCCTTGATCCCCTTGATGCAAAACCTTTTTCTTATCCTGCCAACAGAAGTGTTTCCCCCTATACCGACTGGTTAGAGGCCAATAAACCAATGGGTGCCGTTGATTATGTTTTTTCTTTATTTGAAAAATATGATCATGTGATAATTTCTGAGAGAACCCACAGCGAGTATACCCAATATGAATTTCTGATGGAAGTGATTTCCGATAGCAGGTTTAACCAGGTTAGAAATATTCATTTCGAAGCTCTAAATGCCTATTATCAGGATGAAATGCAAGATTATGCACATACCCATTTTTCTGATGAAGATATGCAGAATGAAAAAACAGCTGAAGCCATGACCTATGGGACAATTTTATGGCCATGGTTTGGTTCTGTCAATCTATTTGACTTCTTGAAGAAGGTAAATACTTTAAACACAGATCTGCCGGATTCGCTTAAACTAAATATTTATTGCGCCGACATTGCGGGCAAATGGGACACCATCACCGGAGCTAATGTATTGGAAGCAGCCCTAACACGTGATGAGTATATTGGGCAAAAAATTGTGCAATATATTCAGGAAACCAATCAGGAAAAGAGCCTGATAATATTAAACTCACGCCATGCTTTCATTGAAAAACAGCTGGCGCCGGATGAATTTCTGCATGCAGCTGAATATATTTATCATGCATTTGGAGGTGCTGTAGCCAATGTTTTACTAAATGCAATCTCTTTCAATGTGTTGCCCATGAGTTCCCCGATTCAGTCAGGAAAATGGGATAAAGCATTCGAACTGTTGGAGATGAACAAAGTGGGTTTTGATTTTAAGGATTCTCCTTTTGGAAAAGATGGTTTTGATTTTAATCCCTTTGTGCCAGGCAGGTATGAAGATATCTATACGGGTTTTGTCTATTGGGAGTATCCTGAAAATCATTTATTCCTTGGGAAATATCCCTATAGAGAGAAGTTTAATGACCTATACTTCGAAAGGGCTAAAAAACTGGAAGGAAAGCTAAATTCTGAACATTATATTCGAATGATTACCAATGATGATTTTCCGGAGAATCCAAGAGGTGCTTCTTATTTTTATCAATATTACTTCATTGGTTACATCATAAATATTGTTCTGCTTCTGTCATTTTTATTTTCGGTAACTATTGCGTTTTTCACAAACCGAAAGATTCGTAGATAGTATGGTCGCCCTATCGTGTAATGCCTTTCAGATTAATTGTTAGCTGAGAATATTCAGTTTTCCTTAGCTCCCAAGAAGAATTTCAGGAATAAGGCAGACAATTTTTTTTGTGGAATAGAGAAGGGTAAAGATTTTTTGTGAAGGTATGATACCCTCATCAGATATTAATGGAAGCGCCAGGGTACGACCACAGTTTATGCCCTGACCAATAGTTAATGTAGAGAAATGATTTGACTAGGTTGTGAAAATTAAAACTGTTATTTATAATCAAAGTAAATAACAAGGAGTTATATATTAAATTTGGTTTATGTCATTTATTTGCACAAGAATTAATTATCCAGCGATACCATATTTTTTCTCCTTGATTTAATTTTATAATCTGTATTGTAAGATAAGCTATTCGGGCAATTCAGATTTCTCTTTTATAATGTTTGAATTAAAATCTTATTTATGGGTGACAATGGAATAACAAAAAACGGATTATTTATTTTGGGTTGGGCGGTTATCTGCATTCTTGTGCAGACTACTGCAAAATGTCAAATTGCACAGGACTATTTAAAAGGTGAATGGGTGCCCATGTTTCAGCATTGCCGCAGTGAAGGCTCACTAATTTTCAGTCAAACACACATGGAGGGAAAATCTGTAAGTAAAACCCGCATGGAGTTCCTGTTGGCTGATGTGGTGAATGCGGATGGAAGCAAAACCTTACAGGTTTTTAATTACGAGATTTCGTTTGATGACGGTGAAAACTATAACAAGGTTGCCAGTAGCCAGGGTATGGTAGATACGAGTGTTGTGCATGTGCATTATATCACTAAAGACATAATGGTCCATGTTTCTTATAAAGGTGGAAGAAGAGTACATCACCATCTGGAAAGGCCTGTTGCCTATGTTAGAGCGGGGAAATTTTATACAAACAAACAAGATACTCCTGAAATCCAAAAAATCATTGTTCTGCCTGAAGGATTTTCCGGGCATGCCTGGATAGCTCATGAACAACCAGACGGTGAAGTGGAAGAAAATGACCCAATGGGGAGACTTGTTCTGCGAGTTCCAAAATCAGGATACCTGTTAACTCAGGCTGCTCCAATGCCTGTTGCTCTCGCCTTGCAGGGGTTTGAGTTTTTTTATGAAAACAAGTATGAGAATAGGGAACCTATGCCCAAAATTACCTACAATTGTTTGAATCTTTTGAGGGGAAAGTGGAATGAGAAGCAGCTGACAGATGAAGATGTTATCAATTTAGGCTTCGATTTGGAAAAGATTTATGCTTGCGCCTTCACCTATAATCTACCACAAAGGGGTACAATTAATACAATGTTTGGAAGAAAAATTGAAGGGCAGGTTATGTATTTTCAGGTTGACACCTTGAAAAACTTAATTATTCATTCAAATACCTGGGAAGGTAGATGAAATCATATCGAAACTGCGAACATAAAAAAGGTGAAAAACGGAAAAGCAGAAATTAGCATGCTGTTAATCAGTCATACATAGATATTATTAAAAACCTTGAAAGGAAGATGCATGAAAAATTTAGTTTTATTTGGTATATCAAATATCGTACTTTTTTCCGCCTGCAGCCAGTCTGTGGATGCAAATGCAAAGTTTTTGGCATTACAAAACCAAAAATATTACGCCATCAAGCCCGGGTGTCCTGATACATTATCATGGATACATATAAAAAACGATTCAGTGTTGCTGCATCAAACCTATTGGCATCCCGATAGTTATAGGTTAGACAGATTGACCTATACCCTTGGAGAAAGCACTGATAAAGATTCTTTGTATCTCTTTATTCATAAGCAAGAATTTGCTTTTGGTCAGGATACAGTGTTTCAGGAAGTGGTAAACATGGGCAAGACACATGATTGGCTACAACGTGTATGGGTAAAACCTGAAATTGACGCATTGTTATTTGTATATCAAAAATATCCATTTGAGGGGCGGCCGGGTCATGAGAATGTTTTTACTACCGTAAGATTATACGTTAACCATGATGTGTTTAAGGAAGCTTATTTTGAAACCAATGAAATAGAAGGTAAGTTCATTCTACCCGATGGTTTTACAGGCAGAGGTTTGATTGCTCTCAACCAGGCTGACGGATTGGAACCTGAATATGACATGGAGGGTATACCCATATACAGAATCGGCCCCAATGGTTTACTAGCCACACAACATCCTGAAAACCCATTTATGATGGCCAAAGGGACTTACAAATTTTACTTTATCGAAAGTGAGAAACAAACCCTGATTGAAATACCTGCATTATATAATGATTGCAGGCAAAGTCTAACTCATGATTATACAGTGAATGGGGAATTTTCTGATGAAAGATACAGACTGGATGATATATATGTTCTTGTTACCAGGTATAATCCTGCACCCAATGTAATTGATGAAGAATTTGGAAAAACAACTTTGGGTAATGTGAAAATATTTCGGGTGGATACGTTGAAGAATTTTTTATTGCGGTAAGAATGAAAAATGAAGTAACTTAAGTGTATTGCCCTCCTCCCGTGAAAAGACTCTCTGAATAATAACCAGCCTGCTGAATGATTGTTGCCAAAAAGCATGACCAGTAATCATTTCCTCACCAACATGATTCGAGCATCAGGGTAAGACTCCAGTTTATGTCCTGATTAAGAACATGATTAAAACCCAATGCTAAGTGTAAGTCCATTCCC
>RECE01000295.1 GCA_007694165.1 Bacteroidota bacterium | reverse complement strand
ATATACTGCACCTGATGTTCAGGAGCGGGATAATTTTTCGCGGCAATATAAGCCAGCACCTCATCAATTTGCTCCTGGGTAACGGTGAGGCGACGCACTCCGTAATCATTGATATCCTGATCTATAGGTGTGAGAAAGCCCCATGTCTGGAAGAATTCAGTCATATCAGCCTGGGTAATATCACAAACGATTTTTACAAACTCAAGCTGACAAAGGCCATCGGTGGGGGGATTGGGCCTGATACGAACCTGCTCATGCACATCCTTGTAAAAATCGGTGTAGCCCTGCGCTTTGGCAAAATAGAGTTGCAGCTGCCAGAAGGGAACCAGCTTGCAAAAGACATCCTCGTGTGCACCATGAGGGATGCCTGCCGCAATAATTTCGTTGAAGGCTTTCTCGTAACGGTTCCCATAACCCGATACATTTTCGGTTTGCAAGCGGGAAGGATTGCCGAATTGGGTTTGCACGTGTTGGGAGTAAATATTCACGGTAACTTCGGTAAGCCCAACCCACATCAGTCCCGGGCGTGTCTGGTGAATATGACCCGTTTCGTGTGCAGGCCCCCAGATATGTGCACCCCTGAGATGGTTGTGATTGGCAATCCATTGTAAAGTTGAAGGAGCGTATTCAGTAGCATTGCCCGTGGCATGCATATATACCCCATCGGCAAGATTGGTACGATAGTAAAGACGGCCTGCCGGAACCCTGTCGTATTTGTAAAGCCCCATGAGCTGTTGCTGCATCAGCACAATACTGTCGTAAACCTCCAACAGGCGGGGTGCATCAACCACAAATTCGCGCAATTCATCAGTGGTGAAAGTGAGATGTGATTTTTCACCTTTTAAGTCAAAGAAGCTATAGGTAGCATCAGCTATCATCTCCTCCCAGTCTTCCTGAGTATGTTTTCCCAGCTCAAAATAGCCATTGATAGTTCCGGTGGCAATATTTACGCTGGCCTGATGGGTTTCATCCGTATTATAAATAAGGTATACCAGACCACCCTCTGTGGGAGTGATGCGATTGGGTCCGGGATTGAGAAAATAATCCGCTCCGTTGTACCCCTGTGTGTGATCCACCACCCTGAGGGTTAAATCGGTCACTGTCTCATTCACAAAAACCACGATATCCTCTCCGGCATCCACATGAATACCCGTCATATTGTCGTAGGATCCCATGCGGTTGGTTTTGTTTTCTGCGCTGATAATGGTGGGGTCGGGATAGGTTCGGTAGCTTCCCACCCTGCGCTCATCGTAAGTGCCATCATAAATAGCAAGGGCCATATTGCGGATAAAAGAATTTTCAATATCGGACAGCTGTCTGCGGCTCACCCCTGGTTGCAATGCAGAGAAACTCAAATCGGTAAACAGGCTTTCATAACTTTCCATCTGGTCGTTGAAACGGAAAAACTCAAACTGGGAAGCGGAAACAAAATCATTGTACCCCTTGGTGACTATCAGCCGGATAGTGGCCGGAGTTTGCACCCCTTCGGGGAAAAGAATCCGTTTGGTTTGCGAATTGGCGGCATACTCCAGGTCATCCAGTTTTTCAAAGTCATTGCCTCCCTGCTGTTGCACCCACAGCTCAGTTTCCAGTATAAACCCGTTTACCCCGCCATCCTTGCGTGGATGATAGAGCATATAATCGATTGAACCGATGTCATCACCAAATACCAGGTCAATTTCTACCGGAACAGCAGGGAAGAGACTCTGGTCCCAGCGGCTGTGAAACAAGGTGGAGAAATCTCCATCGAGGGCTTTGGCGATATCCTCACCGGATTGATGCTCACTTGCTGTAGCGGAGGTTGCATACAGCTGAAGATCCTGAAGAATCTCTGTAGTGTTGCCGGGAATATAGGGTTGAGGTTCTTCTGCAGGTTGGGTGTTGTCTTTGGATGAACAGGCGCAAATGGCGATAAAAAGGATTAACAGAATTTTTATCAATAAGACTTTTTTCATTTTTATACTTTTTGAGATGATAACAATAGTATTAGCAAGAAAACTCATGCTTTTTCCAGGAATTATGGCAACAACTCCAGGTCAATATCAGGTTGCTGCCCTTTGGCCGGGCGCGTAAACCATGTATCGATGGTGGTGGTTTCATTGAAGAATCCGCAGTTTTTCATAAAAAACCCCATATTGTCGGAAGCCAGTCCACCGGCATAATCGAGCCTGGCTTTGTCTCGGGCCGTAGCATCGGCAGTAAAACGTGCACGGGTAAGTTCGTGCCAGTTGCCAGAGGTATCCAGTATCCATTGGTTGTCGTAATACGCTTCCCGCACGAGGGGGCCGGTGCGTGTGACAAAGTTCTCCAGGAAAGAATAGATGTTGGTAAGGTAAGTGCTGATCAGGGGTCGGCGCCAGCTGGCAATCAGCAGCCATTCACCACCTTCAGCCGGAGCAAACCATGCGGTATAGTCGGTTTTACCCGGTGCCTGCGATGAAGGTTCCCCCTTTAACAGAAACCGGTAGGTTTTGCCTGCCTCCCAGTTGTAGCGAAGGTAACTTTGCCCGCCGGAGCCTTCATTTCCGAAGTCGTTAACAATAACATCATTGCCTTTGCGCAGGAGTTCAATGCGCTGATCTTCGGGTATCTCGTCAGGATTGTCTGTTTCATAAGGACTCCAAACGGAGAACAACACGCGCCTTTCTGTCTCAGAATTAACCTGGTAACCGAAATAGCCCTGCCCGAAACCATTGGCCATGTAATAGGAACCGATTACATCGTTGCCCTCGGGCACTGTTACCTCGCTGTAGAAATAATGTACTTCCGAAGCTTGTGCAGGCACCTCGTAGCCCAGATGCACAGAGGGGCCCCTTCGTCCCCAGTAATAATAATCTTCATTAATATAATGTACTGTACCCGAAGCAGAAGATCCTCCCAGCAGCACATCGGAAATAATGGCAAAATCGAGGCTCTCTTTGCTTATCCCCTGAATATCCAGGTAGTAATATCCCGGCTCCGGTATTTCAAAAGTACCTATATAATGCTCTTCAAAACTTTGAGCGGAGATTTCCAGTTCAATGGTTTCACCCCCAAAGGTTGCCTTTAAAACAGAAGAACCTGATTCAACCCTTCCATTGATCCCAATATGTATCTCCCCTGCCCTTTGCAGACGAAAGAATGTGCGATGCACCAGCTGTGGATTGGTCCAGGAGGTACTGCCGGGATTCATAACCTGTTCGCTTTGTGTGCCGGGATTCATAAAAAACCAGCTGTTACCTTCTGTAGGTATTTTCAACCCCATATTGGGGATTGGCTGAGGCTGATCTTCTTTTTCTTTGCACGATACTGTTGTGAGCATTAATGTAATCAGGACAAAAATCCAAATGTTTGAAATTTTCATGTTTTTGTTGTTTGGGTGAGTAAAACTATGAATTATCTTTTTTATAAAAACCAGAATCTATAAAAAACCTGGCAGCGATTTTTTTAACGTTTACTAAACTCCCTGATAAATCTCATTTATAGAATCTAACTCTGCAAATCTAATTATTTTTTTTTATTTCTCTTGCTTCTTATTAATTTTTATTACTATCTTGCAGCCTCTTTTGAATTGTTTTGGTATTTTAACTATTTGTGTTTAAAAAGTCAAAAAACGACCTAAGGAATAAAACATCAAAAAAGGGGGTTCACCCCATTCCTCAGCAATTTAAAAGAGAAGAAAACAATCAGGCGGAACAAATCCGCAATTACCAACTAAACACAATCAACATGAAGCAAACCCGGTAATGAATTTTCGCAACTTCCCAACTCCGGACATAAGGGAGTTTGAAAATTTCATATTAGGGGCAGTTTCATCAATTAATCATTTAAAAGCTGCAAAGATGAAACCTCCATGATTAAGCCTTAAACAAACACGAGCATGATCATAAAGGAGGTTCCACCTGACCACTTAAAAAAAATTATAAACAGATGAAAAATGCAAGAAAAGGATTTTGGATTTACCCCCTTCTGTTACTGGGGTTTGCTGTACTTATTATTGTAAGCTGCAGCAAGGATGACGAGAAACTCCCAACCGTTACCACACTGGAGTTAAGCGCTGTAAGTCACAACAGTGCCACCAGTGGAGGAATTGTAAATGATGATGGAGGAACAAAACTGCTGGCCATCGGCTTATGCTGGAGCACAGCAGAAAACCCTACGGTATCTGATTTTACCAGCAGCGAAGGGAAATACACCATCAATGGAGTGGAAGAAAGAGAATTTACCAGCATTGCTCGCGACCTTGAACCTCTTACCAGGTATTACCTGAGGGCTTATGCGGCCAATGAAGCAGGAGTGGGATATGGAGAGCAGCTAACATTTGAAACCGATGAGGCAGGACAAATCATTCATCCTCTCACCATCGACATGATTGATGCCTGGACACAGGAAAGCTCTGAAGGCCCCAAAGAAAGCCTGATTGATGGCAACACAGGCACCTATTGGCATTCATCATGGTCAGCCGGTGTAGAACCCCTGCCCCACTGGATTCAAATTACATTCCCTGAATCCACCAATGTAGGAGGATTCAACTACACCTTCCGCCAGCCCAGCGGCATTACCGACCGCCCCAACCATTGGGATGTTCAGGTTAGCTCCAACGGCACTGACTGGGAAACTGTATGGACTTCCCCTTCGGGCCTGCCTGTTGAGCCGGTTGATGAGATGCAAACCCTTGAGTTTGATCAGAACTACACTTCACAATACTTCAGAATCAGGATACTTGACACTTACGGAAGTCGCGACTGGACGCACCTGAGCACCATCGAGGTATTTGAAAACAGAGACTAGCAACCAAACTTGATTGATATAAGACTTCAACGCCTGGTATTGACAAGTTTCAGAACACTATAAAGATATTTACATAAAAAGACACTCTTACTTTTTAAAATTAATCACTTATGAAAAACTTAATAAATAACGCCATATCAAAACTGTCCGGGCGTTTTTTTCGCACAGCGATCGCAATCGTTTGCGTCTCTCTGATAAGTTTGGCGCTTACTGGTGAGAATGTGCAGGGACAAACCCTCCAGATTAGAGGTACTGTTACCGATGCACTGACAAAAGAGTCACTCCCCGGGGTGAATGTTACCATTAAGAACACAACTACAGGAGCTGCCACCGATATAGACGGAAACTACACCCTGCAGGCACCTGCCGATGCAGTGCTGGTTTACTCTTTCATGGGGTATATTACCGAAGAACTGCCTGTAGAAGGAAGAACACGCATTGATATTCAACTTACTCCCAGCATCGACATGCTGGATGAAATCATTGTTATTGCCTATGGCACTACATCCCGCTCCAACCTTACCGGGTCAGCGGTGAGCATTAGCTCAGATGATCTGAAGGATGTTTTCGCACCACGCATTTCCGGTTTGATTCAGGGCAAAGCTGCCGGAGTATATGCCCGCAGTGCTACCGGTCGTCCCGGGCAAACAGCAGAAATCAACATCAGGGGTAAAGGATCCATTAACACTACCAACGCTCCTCTATGGGTAGTTGATGGTATTGCCGTAGGACATACTGAGCCCAACCTCAACCCTGCCGATATCGAAAGCATTACCATTCTGAAAGATGCTTCTGCCACGGCCCTTTATGGATCAAGAGCCGCCAACGGTGTTATCCTGGTACAAACCACTTCCCCAAAAGAGGGAGTTTCACAGCTTAACTTTTATGCTACAACCGGGTTCACCAACCTGCACAGAGGCAACTTCTCACTGATGAACTCTCAGCAGCTTTACGATTATCACTCAGCATGGAATACTGAATCATGGTTTAACTCCAACCTGCTGGAAGTGGATACCGACTGGCTGGACATTGCCACCCAAACAGGGGTAGCACAGGAGTACAGCATGTCTTACAACGGTGGGACAGACAAGGTAAGCGCCTATTTATCAGGAACCTATTACAATGAAGAAGCAGCCCTGAAAGGTTACGAATATGAAAGATACTCAGCTGTGGCCAACATCAAAATAAAGGCAACGGATCGTCTTACCCTGAAAGCCAATCTTACAGGAAACCTTATCAATACCGACAACCGCGAACACAGCACTTACAATGCCTATACTTACATGCCATGGGACCACCCTTACAAAGAAAACGGAACCCCTATTGAACCAGGCACTGATACTGAGTATAACTGGATAGGTCGCGACAACAGCAATTACCTGTATAACCTGCAGTACAACTGGGGAACAGGAAGAACCAACAATTTAAGGCTTAATATGGGAGCCGACCTGGAAATTACCGATTGGCTCACCTTTTCGTCCATGAACAACATCTCCTTTGGCTTTGGACAAAGCGAATGGTATTCTGACCCCAGATCAACCGGGGGGCGTGCCAATAATGGAGCCTACAATACCGGCTACAGCTTTTCGCGCCAGCAACTCACCAACCAGATGCTGCGCTTTCACAACAGCTTTGACAACCACTCTTTCCAGGCTTTCGTGGCATGGGAATATGCTGACACTCACAGCGATAACAGCTCTGCCACAGGCCATGGTATAACAGCAGGCCTTAACGTGCTCAATGCTACCGCATCAGCAGCAGAAGTAACCGGGGGGAAATTTCAGTCTGCCAGACAATCTGTCCTGGTGAACCTCCAGTATGTTTTCGATGACAAATACATGGGAACAGCTTCTTTTAACAGAGAAGGGTCTTCTTCTTTCGGACGTGAAAACCAGTATGGAAATTTCTGGTCTTTCAGCACCGGATGGAACATGCACTACGAAGATTTCATGGCCGATATTGACTGGGTTAATGTATTAAAACTCACAGCAAGCTATGGTGAGGTTGGAAACTCGCCCAGTGGATTCCCGCACCTGGGGTATTACGAGCTAACAGGCCAGTATGCAGGCATTCCTGCTGCACGGCCTTACCAGATTGCCAACCCATTTATTACATGGGAAAAATCTACAACTGTTAACTTTGGCCTGGAAACCAGACTCTTCAACAGAATAACGGCCAACGCTGAAATTTATGAAAGAGACAACTCTGGTCTGCTTTATTATGTACCTCTGACCGCTCTTACAGGTTATACCGGTGTCTGGGATAACATTGGACGTATCAGAAACCGCGGTGTAGAATTATCGCTGCAACCTGAAGTTATCAAGACGAAAGACTTTCAGTGGAATATTAACTTCAACGTTGCATTCAACCGCAACCAGGTTATGGAGTTGTACGACGGACAGCCCATTACATCAGGAAATATACGAATTGCCGAAGAAAACGACATGGATTCTTACTTTATGCGTGTTTGGCATGGTGTTGACCCGGGCAACGGTCAACCCCTTTGGGAAAGAATCGTGGAAAATGAAGATGGAACCCAGAGCGTTGAGCTGACAAACAATTACGCTAATGCAACTTTACAGTTTACCGGGCAGACCATGTCACCCGACTATACTGGTGGTATCATCAACACCTTCAGGTACAAAGATTTCAGCCTGAGCGCCAATATCGGTTTTGTACAAGGAGTGTATATGTACAACAGCGATCGCCAATTGTTTGACAGCGACGGAAACTACCCCACCTTCAACCAGATGAACCTGGCCGACGGATGGAGCCGCTGGGAAAAACCCGGTGACGATGCAACCCACCCCAAAGCAATAATTGGAGGCAACAGGGATGCTAACAGACCCTCTACACGATTCCTTGAAGATGCCAGTTTTGTACGGCTGCGTAATATCACCTTCGCCTACCACCTACCGGGCAGTCTCAACCAACAGCTGGGATTTTCCAGTGCAAGGATTTATTTAAGCGCTGACAATGTTTACACCTTCACCGAGTGGTCGGGCATGGATCCGGAAACCGGGGGCCTCTATCCACTTACCCAAAGATTTATGCTGGGACTACAAATTCAATTGTAAGAAAATAACATCTAAAAATTTCCGATTATGAAAAACTTAAAATATTTCCTTCTTTCGATCATGATTGCCAGCCTGTGGAGCTGTGATATCGACAGAGATCCATTCCAGGATGTGGCAGACGAAGTGGTATTTTCTGATGTGCTGGGAGTGGAAGCCGCGGCACTGGGGACCTATGCCATTCTCAAACAAAACACATTTATGCGTCCTTACCATTTTCATGGCGAATTTGGTGGCGACAACATTGCCCTTAGTGGCGCCACTACCGACCACCTGTATTTCATGTACAATTTCCAGCATGTGCCCAACAATTACCACCTCAACGACCTTTGGGTGGATTCATACAAAGGCATCATCAATTGCAACAAGATCATTGAAAATGCCGACCGTACCATCGGTCCTCGTATGGACCATGTTATTGGTGAAATGTACTATTTGCGTGCATTCTTTTACCATACCCTGGTAAATATCTGGGGCCGCCCCTACTCACAAGACCCGCATAGCAATCTGGGGGTTCCTATCAAAACTGACGTAGATCGTGATAACGTTCCCCCCAGAGCCACTGTGGCCCAGGTGTATGACTTGATCGTAGAAGACTTGCTCAATGCAGCAGAGTATATGTCGGAGTACAATCGCGGACCTAACGAAATGCGCATTTATGCTTCCCGGGAAGCCGCATGGGCTTACCTTTCAAGGGTATATCTCTACATGGGAGAAAATGAAAAAGCCATTGAGTTTGCTTCCAAAGTAATTGACTCCGGCAAGTTTTCTCTTTTACAGGGAGAAGCTTATACCAAATACCCCACCTTTGTTCCCGAGCTCAACCAGGAAACCATTTTCGCGTGCCGCTCACTCAAAGATGAAGACGACTACAACTGGTATGCCGTTGGAGGGATGTATGCACGTATTGACGGAGTGGGCTGGGGAGAGATGTATGCTTCACAGCCTTACAGAGACCTGGTGGGTCAGTACCCCGAAGATTTGCGCAATGAGTTTATACTTCCCCAATACACCGAGGGCACAGATGAACAGGGCAACCCGCTGATGTGGATTATTTACATCAGAACCACCGACCAGGCCGAAGGCAAAAAGATGTTTACAACTTACAACGTAACCAAAAATTATGACACCGGTATCTGGAGCTATGTAAAGGATGACGTCTCCCTTGAGGTATTCACAGAAACAGAAGGAGAGAAAACTCTTTACTACATTTTTGAGAACAACGTAAAGACCTATGTAAACCTGGAAAGAAGGATGCTAATCCGCAACGGCTATCCCCAGTATTTTGTCAACAAATGCTCCAACCAGGAAGATCAGCCTCAGTTATGGTCGCCTGTGATTTCAAGGCTGGCAGAGATGTACCTCAACCGGGCAGAAGCTTATGCCAAACTGGGCAATGAGGGTGCTGCCATCAGCGACATCAACGTTTTGCGCCAAAGAGCTGGTATTCCTTTGTACAACAGCGACATCGAAATTCCTTCTGGGAAAACTGTTTTTGATGTAGTAATGGAAGAAAGACAAATGGAACTGGCCTTTGAAGCACACCGCAGGTACGATATTTTCAGGAACAATCTTACACTCGACAGAAGATACCCGGGCACACATGACCGTGGAAGTGCACTAATGCAAGTTGCACCCACCCATCCCAGAGTTGTAGAGTACATCCCTGAACCGCAGTTGTTGGCCCAACCCAACCTGATCAATAATCCATAACGATGGATAATTTCGGAACAACACAATTTGTTGTACGAAATATGAGCCTGAAATGCAAATCAATTTGTATTTAGGCACTAAATTTACAGGGTCCGGCAGGACTGCTCAAACTGTCGTGCCGGACCCTTTATCAACACGCATTACACTGTTTAACACAATCTCAACAAGCTATGGCATTAACTAAAGGATTGCAAAAGAACAATTACATCATCCCTCTTATTATCGTAGGGTTCATCTTTTTTGTGATAGGATTTGGAATTGGAATCAGCGGGTTTCTCACTCCTGCCCTGCGTTCAGCATTTGATCTCAGCACCGGACAGTCGTACCTTGTTACGGCAGCCATTTTTTCTGCTTTCGTAATTTTTGGTCGTCCTTCAGCATGGGTAATCACCCGCCTGGGGTACAGAAAATCTATGGTACTGGCTTTTATGATCATGGCTCTGGGGATGATTTTATTTGTGCCATCTGCCCGATCCATAAGTTTCCCCTTATTTCTGCTGGCTTTGTTTGTGGGAGGCATTGGCAACACCTTGCTGCAGGCCTCGGTCAATCCTTATGTAACCATAATCGGCCCCATTGACAGTGCCGCCATGCGCATGAGTTTGATGGGCATTATGAACAAAATGGCCTGGTGGATTGCTCCTTTGTTTTTGGGTCTGTTTATTGATTTGCAACAAGTAGACATCAACCACATCATCATGCCTTTCTTCCTGGTTGCAGGCATACTCTTTGTGCTGGGCGTAGCAGTCTATTTTGCTCCACTGCCCGAAGTGGTAGCCAAAGGAGAAGAGGTGCTGGAAGACAACCCCGAAACGGATTCTTCTTACGCCAAAGGGAAAACAAGCATATTACAGTTCCCTCACCTGCTTATTGGAGCTGTTGCCGTTTTCTTCTATATAGGCATTGAGATTCTCCCTATGGCTTCCATCATAGACTTTGCCCGGATTACGTTTGGTGATGAACCCAATATTGAACGGTATGCCAAATATGTTACCATTGGCCTGGTAGCCGGTTATCTTTTCGGGGTGTTCACCATTCCCAAAATCCTTTCTCAAACCCGAGCACTCACCATTTTTTCTGTGTTGGGAGTCATTTCCACTTTGATCCTGGTTTTTGGGCCTGTAGAGTTTGCTTTCTATGGCCTTTTGCTGGTAAGTTTTTCCAACTCACTCATGTGGCCTGCTATCTGGCCTCTGGCCCTTGCCGATTTGGGGAAATTCACCAAAGTGGGTTCATCCATCCTGGTGATGGGTATCGTAGGGGGTGCAGTAATTCCTCCCTTGTATGGTTTGATGGTTGATGCAAGCAAAGGGGTAGCCGAAACAGCTTCCGTTGCCAATTACCAAACCGCCTATTGGATTATGATTCCATGTTATATATTCATTCTGTATTTTGCATTGCATGGACATAAAATCCGCAGATAAACATTCAACTTCTATTTAAAACTCTTATCATGTTACAAGAAATCGTTAAAATATTCTTCCCCTATAACATCCTCTCCGAAGCAAAGCCTTTTGGCAACGGACACATCAACAACACTTACAAAGTAGACTTACAAGGCAGTGAAAACAGTTACATCCTGCAACGCATCAATACCGATGTATTCAAAGATCCCCTGGGCATTGCCGAAACCCATGCACGCCTTGAGCAAACCCTTTCCAGGGAGAAGCAGCCTATTGCCATCGCTAAGCTTATCCTCACCGCAGAAGGAAGAAAACTGCATATCGACGGTGAGGGTGGTGTATGGAGGATGACCTCGTTTGTTGAAAACAGCTATTCCATCGATGTGGTAACAGAACCCTGGCAGGCAAAGGAAGCCGGGAATGCATTCGGATGGTTTGCACGTACATGCAGCACTCTTGATGCCAATACATTCAAAGAATCCATCAAAGACTTCCATCGATTGTCCTTTCGCCTGGGCCAGTTAAACGATGCCATCAAAAATAACCTCGCAGGAAGGCTGGAGAGCATTGGTGAGGTAATCGATTTTTATAAAAGCCGGGAAAAAGAACTCAGCAACATTGAAAAACTCGTGGATGAAGACAGAATACCCCTGCGTGTTGTACACAATGACACAAAAATCAACAACGTGCTTTTCAGAGAGAAAAAAGCTGCCGCAGTAATAGACCTTGACACCACAGGGCCGGGAATTCTTTACTACGACTATGGCGATGCTTTGCGCACCAGCGCCTGTACTGCTGAAGAAGATGAAAAGGACCTGAGCAAGGTAAACTTCAATATGGAATCTTTTGAAGCTTTCACCAAAGGATATATGGGGCAGGTAAAAACCATCCTGAGCGATGACGAAGAGGAGTTGTTCTTCCAGGCACCCTTCCTGATGACTTACATTATGGGAATCCGCTTCCTGGCAGATTACTTAAATGGCGACACCTACTATAAAACAGCCTATGCCGACCATAATCTTACCAGGTCGCTGGTGCAAAAAAAGCTTATTGAAAGCATGGAAGGCCATAAAGAAAGCATGAAAGAAATTATTCGCGACGCCATCAACGCGCTTCCGGTATATCCATAATACAAAACAATATTTTAAAGGCAATATACGATGCAAACCACACTCCTCATACTGGCCGCGGGAATGGGCAGCCGCTACGGCGGGATAAAACAGCTGGACAAGGTGGGGCCCTCCGGAGAAACCATTATGGATTATTCCATTTATGATGCCCTGCAGGCAGGATTCAATAAAATTGTTTTTGTCATCAGAAAAAGTTTTGAGCAACAGTTCAGAGAATTGATAGTACAGAAACTGAAGCCTCTGGCAGAAGTACACCTTGCATTCCAGGAAATTGACAACCTTCCGCCGGGGTATTCATTTTCTGCTGAAAGAGAAAAGCCCTGGGGCACGGGCCATGCCATCTGGACAGCACGCCATTTGATTCACGAGCCTTTTGCCATGATCAATGCGGATGACTTTTACGGAAAGGAAGCCTTTCTTACCATGGCAGATTTTCTGAAAAACAAAGCCCCAGAGAATCTGTCTCATTTTGCCATGTGCGGTTACAGACTGGAGAACACCCTTTCGGAACATGGCACCGTTTCGCGTGGTGTGTGTGTTACAAAGGACAACCTGTTGCAATCCATCGAAGAACACACCCGCATCAGCAGAAAAGAAAACGGGGCAATTTCTGATACCGGGGGTGAAACCGAAAAAGGACTCACCTCCGACACTTCTGTTTCTATGAATTTCTGGGGTTTTACCCCGGCAATCTTTGACCATCTTGAGAGCAATCTCCATGCTTTTCTCGAGGATTATGCGCAGGATAAAAAAAAAGAGTTGTATATTCCGTTGGTAGTGGATGAACTTATCCGGGATGGAAAAGCTACCGTGGAGGTTATTCGCTCTACTGCCCGATGGTTTGGCGTCACCTATCGCGAAGACAAGGAGATGGCCGTCAGGAGACTGAAAGAGCTAACCGAAATGAAGCTTTACCCCGGAAAACATGTACTTGAACATCTAACCCCAAAAAAATAGTCACCCTCAAAAGTCAACTGCTATGCAACACTGGAACCGCAGAGATATCCTTAAAGCGATGGGTTTTGCTACCCTGGGTTCGGTTATTCCCTCAGGTGTAGTGGCAAAAAACGAAGGTATACTTTCATCAGAGCCTGTACCATCACCCCGGCACCCGGCACCGGAAAAGCCGGTGAGGGTAATTGTACTGGGGGCCGGAGCCAGGGGCTGGGGAGCCTATAGTTCTTACGCACTCAAATATCCGGGTGAGATGGAAGTGGTAGGCGTTGCCGAGCCCATCCCTCTTCGCAGAGAACGCATATCCAAAGCTTTCAACATCCCGCAGGAAAATCAGTTCGAAACCTGGGAGCATGTTTTCGACAAGCCAAAATTTGCCGATGCACTCATTATTGCCACTCCGGATGATTTGCATTACGGCCCGGCCATGGTGGGTCTGGATGCAGGCTATGACCTGCTGCTGGAAAAACCCATTGCGCAGACCTGGCAGGAGTGCAATGACATTCTGCAGCTTACCGAAAAAACCGGTGCTATCGTGGCGGTGTGTCACGTACTCAGGTATACCCCTTATTTCAGAAAAATGAAACAGGTGGCAGACTCCGGTGAAATCGGCGATATCATAAGCATCAAGCACACCGAGCTTATCGAGCATATACACATGACCCATTCGTATGTACGGGGACTGTGGAATAATTCGGATGAGTCTAACCCGATCATTCTGGCCAAGTCTTGCCACGACACTGACATTCTGCGATGGGTTACAAACCAACCCTGCAAAAAAGTCTCTTCTTTCGGTTCATTATCCCATTTCACTGAAAGCAATGCACCGGCAGGATCAACAGAAAGATGCACGGACGGATGCAAGGTAGAAAGGGAGTGTCCGTTTTCTGCCATAAAGATTTACCGTGAACGACGCATCTGGATGCATCATTTTTCCCTGGATGAAGTCAATGACGAAACCATTACACGCGAATTGCAAACCGGACGATTCGGTCGCTGCGTGTATCGTTGCAACAACAATGTTCCGGACCATCAGATTACCAATTTTGAATTTGAGAACAACATCACCGCCTCCTTTTCACTGGAAGGTCTAACGTATGACCCAGGCAGAATCACCCGCATCTTTGGATCCAAAGGAGATATGTACGGTGATGGTCGTAATCTCAGAATAACCAATTTCTCCGGGAGAGAACACTACACCTGGGATCCCAGCCAGTCGCGCATGTTTGAGTCGGGACATGGCGGGGGAGATCATGGACTTATGCACGACTTTGTAAGAGCCGTTGCATTTCAAAAGCCGGAGATCCTTTCTTCAACCATACAGGTATCCATGGCAAGCCACCTGATGGCATTCAAGGCAGAAGAGAGCCGCCTGAATTCCAGGGTAGAAACCATGGTGCTCTTATAAATTTACACTTACTTGTGAAAAATCAGCAAACATAACTCATCAGCAAACATAACTCATCAGTAAACATAACGCATTAGTACCCAACAATTAACAAATAAAGCAATGAGAAAATCCATCATTATCAGCTTACTCACAGCATTCATAATGCTGGCAGGTTTCACTTCCTGCAACAACTCATCACAACAGTATGACCCTGCAAAGCCCTTTGAGGCGGTAGATGTATTTCCCACACCACCCCGCCCGGCCGGCCAAAGTCACGTGCTGGAGTTGAGGACCGAGCCACTGGAAAAAGTAAGGGTTGCCATCATCGGACTTGGAATGCGCGGACAGGGCGCCGTGCGCAGACTCAGCTATATTGATGAAGCAGTAATTGTTGCCCTGGTAGATGTGGTCCCTTCAAGTGTGGAAAGAGCACAACAAACCCTGGAGCGCATGGGCAGGCCAAAAGCCGATGCATATACAGATGCCGAAGCCTGGAAAGAAGTTTCCAGACGCGATGACATTGACCTGGTTTACATTTGCACTCATTGGGATCTGCACGCCCCCATTGCCATCTATGCCATGGAAAACGGGAAGCATGCTGCTACTGAAATCCCTGCCGCACTCACCATTGACGAGGCCTGGGACCTGGTAAATACTGCCGAAAGAACCCGCCGTCATATGATGATGCTGGAAAACACCAATTACGACTTCTTTGAAATGGCCACCCTGAACATGGCGCAGCAAGGTGTATTTGGAGAAATTGCCCATGCAGAAGGGGCATACATTCACGATTTGCGTTCTATGCTCTTTGCCGAAGAAGGTGAACCCGGCCATTACTGGGATATGTGGAGACTGGAACACAATGCCGAAAAAGACGGCTCGCTTTACCCCATGCATGGTCTCGGCCCTATTGCCCACATTCTAAATCTCAATCGCGGTGATCGTATGGAATACATGGTTTCCGTTTCCAGCGGACAATTCGGACTTACCGCTTATGCCGAAGAGAAGTTTGGCAAAGACTCGGACTATGCTAAAAGAGAATATGCCAAAGGTGATATGAATACTACCCTCATTAAAACTGCCAGGGGGAAATCCATCAAAATCCAGCATGATGTTACCAGCCCACGCCCCTACAGCCGCATTCACATGCTTAGCGGAACAAAAGGTTTTGCGCAAAAGTGGCCACGCACAGGTATAGCACTGGAACCCGACGGACACAACTGGCTTTCTGACGAAAGGCTTGACTCACTGCTGAAAGTTTATGAGCACCCCATTGTTACTGAAGTAGGAGAACAAGCACGCCAGGTAGGTGGACATGGGGGTATGGATTTCATTATGGACTATCGGTTGATTTACTGCCTGCACCATGGCTTGCCACTCGATCAGGATGTATATGATGCTGCTTCATGGTCTGCTGTTATTGAGCTTTCGCAGGTATCTGTGGCCAACCAGGGCATGCCCGTTCAATTTCCTGATTTTACCCGTGGCGCATGGAAAGAACTGGAAACAGTTACTTACTACACAATTGATTAATCATTAATAAGAAGGGAAAGCATTGGCAATGTAAGGCTTTTCCTTCTTTTACTTAGTTGTTTTTGTTTTGTTTTTTTTGGTTTGAAGCAGGCATCTTTGGGCAGACTGGTTTTGCCCAAAGATTGTTCCTGCGTTTTTTTGGCAAAGAAGCATTACTTCCCACCCCTTCTTTGCAGAAAATAACAAATCTCTACCCGGGAATTAACCTCCTGTGAGGATAATATACCCGAAAGAAGCATTCAGAAAAGATACATTCGCAATTTATTTCTGTTATACACAAATTACAGTCTCTATGAATACCCATAATATCCCATCAGCCCATCAACCTGAGCTTACTTCATCCGTTGAGAAGCATTTCTTCAACACCTATGGGGAAAAGCCCCGCAACTTCCATACCCCTTATATTTGTGTGGACAATTTTCCCAAGTTAGGCCTGTTCACTGCATTGCGTTTCCTGGAGTGGGTGGCTGAAAACCCACATGGAGTCATCAGCTTGCCTACAGGCAAAACGCCCGAATATTTCATCAGGTGGACGCAGTTGCTGCTGGACAACTGGAACAACAAAAAAGGAGAAGAAATCAAGGAGAAGCACGGACTGATAATTAAAGAAAAACCTATTCTCAGCAACCTGCATTTTGTTCAGATTGACGAGTTCTACCCCATCAGTTCTGAGCAGAAGAACAGTTTCTATCAGTATGTCATCAATTACTATCTCAGAGGTTTCGGGTTGAAAGAAGAAAACGCACTTCTGATTCGCAGCGAGGAAATCCCCCTGGCTCAGGGCCATCATTTCAGCGAAATATTCCCCGACAGTAAAGTTGACCTTTCGCTTCGCTATCGCGAAAGCCGCTCTCCCATGGAGGAGCTTCAGCAGCAGTCTATCTTTATGATCGACAGCTGGTGCAGCGGGTACGAACAAAAAATCAGAGAAAAAGGGGGTATCGGATTCTTTTTAGGTGGGTTGGGCCCCGATGGTCATATTGCTTTTAATACGCGCGGATCCGATATCTATAGTACCACCCGTTTAACAGAAACCAATTTTGAAACCCAGGCCGTGGCTGCAGGAGATCTGGGGGGAATAGAAATATCCAGAAACCGACTGGTAATCACCATTGGACTGGAAACAATCACTTACAAGCCAGATGCTACCGCTATCATCATTGCAGCCGGCGAGGCTAAAGCTCCCATGGTAAAAAATGCCGTGGAAAACCCCATGAGCAACCTTTACCCTGCCACCGTTTTATCCAAATTGAAAAACGGAAGGTTCTATCTCACAACAGGTGCAGCCTCTCAACTTACTGACAGTGTAAACAGGTATTTCAGTGATGGAGAATGGAATCATCAAAAAACGGAATTATCAGTCATCAACCTGTGCAACAAAATTGAAAAATACGGACACAGACTTACACCGGAAGATTTAAAGAACGACCCCCATACTGCCCATATCCCCCAACTGGATGACAACACCGTGGAGAAGGTATGCAAGAGTATCGAAGAGAAGATTTTTAAAGGGATGCTACGGGAGGAAAACCAGGTTTTCCTTCACACCGGCCCTCACCATGATGATATCAGCCTGGGCATTCTCCCTTTCATTACCAACCATATACATGAGGCCAGCAATGAATTCCACTTTACGGTTTTCACTTCTGGTTTTACTGCAGTAACCAACAGGTTTGTCATTGACATCCTGGAGGAAACCAAAAAACTGCTGGTAAAAGGAAGAATTCAAATGACCGGCTATACCGATTTTTACGGGCAGGGATACAAACTGAAAAACGACAAAGATGTCTACCATTATCTTACCAACGTAGCTGCGGGCAATCATGAGGAACGCCGCCGTGGTGTCTGCCACCGGGTGGTAAGGGCCCTTGTGGATATTTACAGCCTGGAAAGCACAGAAGGACTGCATGAGGCCATCAACAAAGTGCTGAGCATTTTAAAAAACAGCTACGACGGCGAGAAGAACCCACCGGAGATTCAGCGCATGAAAGGGATGATTCGTGAGTTTGAGGAGGAGCTGGTGTGGGCGCATTATGGCACAAAGGTACAGAACGTGCACCATGCAAGACTGGGCTTTTACAAAGGAGACATATTCACCGAGCAACCTGAAAAAGAGCGTGATGTAGAACCCATCCTTGAGATGTTGCGCAAGATTAGCCCAACTGTACTGAGCCTTACATTTGACCCTGAAGGCAGCGGACCGGATACACATTACAAGGTACTGCAGGCATTGGCAGAGGCAGTCAGGCTGTGGAGCAAAGAAAAGGATTTGTCACAGTTGCGCATCTGGGGATACCGAAATGTGTGGTATCGGTTCAATGCCGCCGATGCCAATATCATTTATCCGGTATCGCTTGAGGCCATGGCAGCCATGAACGATTCTTTTGCGTCATGCTACCTGAGCCAGGTGGATGCTTCTTTCCCCAGCTATGAGCACAATGGCAAATTCAGTGAACTGGCGCAGAAAATCTGGGTAAAACAATTACAGGAAGTGCAGCTACTGATGGGGAAGAATTATTTTTATCAAAACCCGCATCCACGTATCAGGGCCAGCCACGGCTTGTTGTTTGTGAAGGAAATGTCTGTAGCCGAATTCCTTTCATCTGCGAGGGAACTTAAAAAATCCATGGAGGGTATGCTTGAGTAATCTTGTGGATTAACTGACCTATGCGTCTGTGTGATGAGAAAAAAGATTTCCCACACAGACGCATACAAGTAGGGTCTGCTGAAAAAGTTTTTAGTGCGTTAGATGCAAGGCGACAAGGCGAAGTTGTATATTAATACTGCGAGCCGCAGGCAACGAGGCAGATAATGTACTAAAAACTAACGAAGGCAGAATGCAAGGATTTGGAAAAAGAACAAGTAAAAACTTTGCACTTCAAGTCCTTGGTTTCAGTTATAAATAATTGACATACTATTAATTGAGTGTTTTTCAGCAGGCCCTAAGTAATTAGATACAAACGTTGCCCCCCCTCCGTAACGCGAAAGGAATACTAATTAGTCGCTATGCAAGAGGACTATTTGATTTCTGCAGGAAGCGTAAAACAAAAACTACTTCCTTTACCGGGTTCGGTTTCTAC
>RECE01000341.1 GCA_007694165.1 Bacteroidota bacterium | reverse complement strand
TCTAAAATCAATATCACTTTCTGCGTTCCAGCAGCACCACACTTTCCACATGTTGGGTATGGGGAAACATATCCACTGCCCGGGCTTTTACCACTTTGTATTTTGCCGCCATCAACTCGATATCCCTGGCTTGTGTGGCGGGATTGCAGCTTACATATACTACACGGTCGGCACCGCTTAGTATTATTTTGCGGATAACATCGGGGTGCATGCCTGCACGTGGAGGATCGGTGATGATTACATGGGGAAATCCGTTTTTTTGCATGAACGCGTCGGTGAGTACTTTGGACATATCTCCGGCGGTGAAGGTGAGGTTGGTCAACTGGTTGTGATCGGCGTTTTCCCGGGCATCGGCAATGGCTTCTTCCACATATTCAATACCCACTACTCTGTCGGCTTGAGAGGCTACAAACAGGGCGATGGTGCCCGTGCCCGTATATAGGTCATACACCAGCTCCCTGCCGGTTAAACCGGCAAAATCACGGGTTACCTTGTAGAGTTCATAGGCTTGCCGGCTGTTGGTCTGGTAAAAAGATTTGGGGCCAATCCTGAATTTCAGACCTTCCATTTCTTCGGTAATGAAAGGCGAGCCATGATACAGAACCGCATCGAGATCGCTTACACTGTCGTTCTTTTTATCATTGAGCATGTAGTGCAGGGAGGTAACCTGCGGAAAGGTATCCCTGATATGATTAAGCAGGCCATTGCGTTTTTCTTCATCTCCCGAAGAGCAAACCAGGATCACCATCAGTTCTCCTTTCTGGTTATTGCGGATAATGATGTTTCTCAGGTGGCCGACCTTTTCGCGGAAGTTATAAAATGACATGTTGTTTTCCAGGGCAAACGCTTTTACGGCCAGTCGGATGGAATTGCTGGGTTCGGGCTGCAGCCAGCATTTGTTGATATCGAGCACTTTGTCGAAAAAGCCGGGAATATGAAACCCCAGTGCTTCCTGGTCGGTAATACTTTCGGTTTGCTGGATTTCTTCGGGGCTTAACCACCGTTTTTCGGCAAAAGTATATTCCAGTTTATTGCGATAATGCTCTATGCTTTCTGAACCCAAAATGGGAAGGGTTTCGTAGGTGTAATCCACTTGCCCGATGCGTTGCAAATTGTCGGTTACCTGCTGTTGTTTGTATTTCAGTTGTTCCTGGTAGTCAAGATGCTGCCACTTGCAACCCCCACAAACGCCAAAGTGTTCGCAAAAGGGTTGAGAACGAAGGTCTGATTGCTGGTGGAAGTGAATGATATCGGCTTCCACATGCCTGCGCTGGACTTTTTTTATTCTCACGTCTACCACATCTCCCGGTGCGCCAAAACTGACAAACACCACCATGTCGTTGTGCCTTGCTATGGCTTTCCCTTCGGCAGCCACACCTGTTATGGTCAGGTTTTCAAGTACCTGTCCATGTAATTGTTTTCTGTTTTTCTTGCTAAATGCCATTCTTATTATTTTCGGCAAAGATAATAAGAGTTGTCTGGTTATGGGTGCTATCCTTTCAGGAATTACCATAATGATTAACAAAACTGAACATGAGAATCCTTCTGCTGTTTTATTATCCAAAATAGGTTATGACCATGACAGCTGAACATATTGTGCTTTTTGATGGAGTTTGCAACTTGTGCAATCGCTCGGTAAACTTTATTATCAGGCATGATAAAAAGGATCTTTTTCGCTTTGTTTCCCTTCAATCTGAATCGGCCAGCAGATTGCTCGGTGATAAATATCCCCGCTCCGGCAAATTTGAAACCCTGTTTTACTGGCAGGAAGGTAAAATACATGAGCAATCCGGAGCTGTATTGCTTATAATGAAAAAGCTTGGATTCCCATTTTCTCTTTTGTATGTGCTGATTGTTATTCCCCCGTTTATCCGGAACTATTTTTACGCACTCATTAGCCGCAACCGCTACAATTGGTTTGGCAGGAAAGATGAATGTATGGTGCCTGCCCCCGAAGTGAAAGAAAAGTTCCTTTAGGTGGATCCCTTCTTCATTGCACAGCACCTCCTTCAATGCAAAGCACAACCCTCAAAGCGTATCACTATCGAACCAATTCTGTGCGATTATTCTGCGGCTTACTCCAATGCAGGGTATTTTCTGAACAGGGAAGTAAAAAGGACGATAAAGAATGAAAAAAAATCCTGACTTTCGTCGCTTTAAAATCCTGTTGGCCACTTTTCCCATGAGGTTCATCTAATCTTTTAGTTTTCAGAAAATAAGGATTTGAAAATTCCTTACTAAATCAAAACCTTTTTCCTATATTTGCCCGAAAATTACCCACACATTTATCAAAACAATACATAAAGCAACTTTTAAATAATAAAGGAGATTGAATATGAGTAATTTAATGAGCGAAAAGTTAAGTTCACAACAACTGATTGACATGGAAGATAAGTATGGTGCACATAACTATCATCCGCTACCCGTAGTATTAGCCAAAGGTGAAGGTGTACATGTATGGGATGCAGAAGGTAAGCATTACTATGACTTTCTTTCAGCTTATTCGGCAGTAAATCAGGGACATTGTCACCCCAAAATTTTAGATGCCCTGGTTGAGCAGTCCAAAACCCTTGCATTGACCTCCCGTGCCTTCCATAACGATGTTTTGGGACGATATGAAAAATATGTAACAGAATATTTTGGTTTCGATAAGGTACTGCCCATGAATACCGGAGCAGAAGCTGTTGAAACTGCCATCAAACTTACCCGTAAATGGGCTTATAAAGTAAAAGGCATTCCTGAAAATATGGCCAAAATAGTTGTTTGCGAAAACAACTTCCACGGAAGAACTACTACCATTGTTTCTTTTTCTAATGACCCCGACGGTTATGGGGATTATGGTCCGTTTACACCCGGTTTTATCCGTATTCCTTACAATGATGCTAATGCACTGGCTGAAGTATTGAAAGATCCACATGTAGCGGGTTTCCTGGTAGAACCTATCCAGGGAGAAGCAGGTGTATATGTACCTTGCGACACGTATTTGCCCAAGTGTAAAGAGCTTTGCGAAAAGCACAATGTATTGTTTATTGCTGATGAGGTGCAAACAGGCATTGCTCGTACAGGAAGACTGCTGGCTTGCGATCACGTAAACGTGAAGCCCGACATACTCATCCTGGGTAAAGCTATCAGTGGTGGTATGTATCCTGTTTCTGCAGTCTTTGCCAATGATAATATCATGATGGTTATCAAGCCCGGACAGCACGGTTCCACTTTTGGTGGTAATCCTGTGGCTGCGCGTGTAGCTTATGCTGCCCTTGAGGTGGTAAAAGACGAAAAGCTTGCAGAGAGAGCACAGCACCTGGGTGAAATTTTGCGCAAGGAACTCAGGGCCATCAAATCGGACATGATTTCCGTTGTTCGTGGTAAAGGTTTACTCAATGCTATCATTATCAAGCCCAAGAATGGCAAAGAAGCATGGGATGTATGTGTGAAAATGGCAGAGAATGGTTTGCTGGCAAAACCCACGCATGGCGACATCATCCGTTTTGCTCCACCTTTGGTCATTACCGAAGAGCAGTTGATGGAATGTGTGGAAATTATCCGCAAATCTGTTGCTGCATTTGAATAGATTACAAACAGGAAAGATTGATTCTTCCTGCTGAACATAAATTAAAAAAAGCCGGCAAAATATGTCGGCTTTTTTTATGTTTTATGAAAATCTTGCTTTCTATTATCTAATACTGCTGGCTTCAGCCAACGGATCCTTAAAGGCAGGATGATAAAGCGCTGAGGAAGAAATTCGGGGCGGGTAATAAAACGGAAACAATTATTTTTTAATTCCGCTAAACCTCACTACCGATGCCCGCCCCGCATGGTGTGTGCCTTCCTGCAGTTCCACTTCTGTTTCCTTCAGTTCAAGGGTCTGAAAGCCCGAGATCCATGGTTTTAATTCTTCTGTATCATAAAGCATTTCCAGGTCCCTGGGTCCTCCGGAGGTAGGATTAATCTGCTGGTATTTCAGCTGGTTCTTGCTGAATACTTCCATGATAAAAGCTCCACCGGGTTTGAGCAGAGAAGTCATTTTTTTTAAAAACCCTTTTTTCTCTTCCATGGCAAAATGGGCAAATATCACGGCTACCGCATCAAATGATTGCTTCTCATAGCTTACCTCTGCGAAATCGGCCACCTGATAATGGATATTTACACTTTGCTTATCGGCAAGTTGTTGCGCTTTTTTCATGGCCTGATGGCTGTAATCGAAAGCGAAAACCTGCCAGCCTATGCGTGCTGCAAAAACGGCATTGCGTCCTTCGCCTTCTGCCGGGAGTAAAATCTTGCCGGGGCTCAGCTTCAAAAGCTCTTTTTCGAAATATCTGTTCGGCGTTTCGCCATAAATATAGGCTGTGTTGCTATATCGCTCATTCCAGAAATCGCTCATGTTTTTTAAGCTGATAAAATGATTAAGTTTTTTTCTATCCTCAATTCAGAAAAACCAAATGTTTTCTGAATGTACTCGAAGGTTTCATGCCGGTATATAAACACATGTGTAGAATCATCTTTATAATACCAGGTCTTGAAATTAATGTCATCATTATAAAGGGATGTCATACAAAACAATTTGCCATTTTCCTTAAGCAGGTTTTTTAACATCGCAAACTCTTTGGCAGGATCGTGGAAGTGTTCTACAACTTCACAACTAAAAATATAGTCATATTGCATTTGCAGAAGATGAGGATGGTGGTGAAAGAAGGGGTCGTAAAGCTCAACCTTATAGTTTTCATCAGACAAAAGCTTTGCGGCTACCGGCCCCGTGCCGGCTCCAAAATCCAGCCCATGATGCAGCTCAGTAAAATTCGTTTTAACTGCCTCTACGATAGGACTCACAAAATTTCGATAACCAGGGTTGTTTACATCATTGTGGTGTTCTTCATACCTTGACTTTTCCGCTGCTTTATCCGGAAATAAATCATTTGGAGGGAAAATTGCATGGCAATGAGTGCAGGTATACCACATTCTTTTTTTCCATTGAAAGAAATCTTCAGAAGACCCATTGCATAGAGGACATGGTTTTGATATTATCATTTACCTTTAAGAAGTTGATTAGGTGTGTTTTTTATCTGAATGTAAGAACAAAGATACCCAAAAGTTCTGGCACTAAATCAATCCATCAATTTTGCTGATGCTTTAGTAGTGGGCGTCAATGTGTGAATTATTTTTCATCCTTTGGGGTTATCTTCATCAGTTTGTGAATTTTGGATACCCTGAGCATTGCTAAAAACCGAACTTCAGATAGTTCTTCTGGAAAATCTGATTTTCAGGCAAACTATTTGTATTTTTGGAAATATGCCGGAACTGTTATCATCCTTTGACCGTAACATTTGTTTTCTGGCTTAAAACAGCTTAAAAAATGGGCACACACAACAAATCCAAATCAGAGAAAAGCATCAAAGCAAAAGTGTTTTTGAGCTATGCGCTTATGGTGGTACTGATAACTACTTTATTGTATTTTACACTGGACAGTTTTCAAAAGCTGACCCGCTCAACGGATACACTTGCCCAGCCCAATCCCCGCATTGCATTATTGCACGACATCATTTTTTCTATCTATAATGCAGAAAGCAATATCAGAGCCTATACACTCAATGAACGAGAAAACTACCTGGATGCCTACTTTGATGAGCTTTCAGTTATCAATGAAAGGGTTGACTCACTTTATATGCTGGCTGAAGAGGATGCTTTTATTATTGAAACCATCGATTCTATCAATCTGCAATTGCTTAACAAAACAAGGCTGCTTGATCAGTTTATTCAGATCAAAAGGTTTGACCAGAACTCCGTGCTTTATGAAAAAGCGCTGGAGGAAATATTGAAGGTAACCGAACAGGAAGCAAGGGTAAGAGAGGTTACCCATCAGAGCATTACCGGTTTGTCTCCCTCAGATACTGTGACGTATAACAACGAGGACATCAGCCGCGAAAAAGACAATTTCTTTGCAAGGGTGAAAAATTTTTTTACTGGCAGAAGCGAAGACGAAAGAGAAGATAGAGAGGAAAGAGAAGAAGAAAGGAAAAGGGCTGAAAGGAGAGAGGCAGAAGAGTTGGTTCATCAAATACAAACCGACTCCATTATCATGGTTTACCGCGATACGGAAGAGTTGAAAACAGAGATTGAAAGCACCATGGCCCGAATGATGGAATCCGTGCTGGCAAGGCAGCAAAACATTCGAAGAATGGAAAACAATGTGCTGCTGGAAGATAAAAAAGTAATGGACAGGATTTGGTACTACATTACCATGCTGGAGGACTATGAAAGAGCCAATGTTGTAAGAGAGGCCAATGAAGCACATGCCACTGTTAATCTTACTACGAAAAGAATTTTAGTAATCGTGGTAATTGCTCTGGTAATATTGATGCTTTTCTCGTGGTTGTTTGTGAATGATATAAACAAAAGCCGGTTTTATAAGAAACAGTTGCTCAGGGAGAAGGACAGGGCAGAAGAGCTTGTACTGGTCAAACAACGGTTTATGGCCAATATGAGCCATGAGATACGCACGCCTCTCAACAGCATTATTGGCTTTAGCAGGGAGCTGCAAAAGAACGAAACCAGGGAGAATGCCGAAACTTTCTCTAAAGCGATACACCAGTCATCTGTGCATTTATTGGGGATTGTAAATGATATTCTTGATTTTTCGAAAATTGAGGCGGGAAGGATTGAATTAAAAGTTAAACCCCTGAACATTAAAGAATTATCGGATGAGGTTTACAATACACTTTCAGTAATGGCTTCTGAGAAAAGCATTGATTTTACTATCGACAATAAGGAATTGAAAAATCCCAATGTATTGGGCGATGCTTTGAGAATCAAGCAGATTTTGCTTAATATTGGTTCCAATGCCATTAAATTTACCCATAAAGGTTCTGTTAAAATCTCTCTTTCTGATTTTGTGCAAAAAGATAATCCTGATATAACTTACCTGCACATGCGAATTGCTGATACAGGTATTGGGATTGCAGAGGAAGACCAGGAAAAGATTTTTGATGAATTTTCCCAAAGTGACAGCCAGGCATCGAGGCATCATGGAGGAACCGGTCTTGGGCTTTCCATCAGTAAAAAGCTGGTGGATGTAATGGAGGGAAGTATTGAATTGTTTAGCCAGAAAGGAGAAGGTTCTGTTTTTTCCGTTCATTTACCCCTTAAAATTTCCCAAAGTCCTGTTTCTTCAATCTCAAGGCAGCATGCGACGATACAAGCAGATACCAGGGCTGCCATTTTAATGGTAGACGATGATCATCTTAACCGATTGCTTTTCAAGTCGCTGTTCAGTCCATTTAAAGGGATATCATTTCATGAAGCAGAAAATGCCTCACAGGCTATTGAAGTGCTCAACAGGCAAAAGTTCGATCTTGTTATTTCTGATATTCAAATGCCCGGAATGAGCGGGATTGAGCTGGTAAAACAGGTAAGGTCTCAATCCGATGGCATCAATGCCGCAACTCCTTTTCTGGCGTGCACTGCCGATGTAACTCCCGAAACCATAAAAACAGCTACCCAAAGCGGCATGAATGATTACCTGATAAAGCCCGTGGATGAATTGTTGCTGCTGGATAAAATCCGGGTGTTGCTCAAACAGCCCTTACCGGAAATGACACTTCCGGAAAACAAAAATGATCATGAAAAAAGCGGAAAATCGGAAGAGCCCGCAGGCAATAAACTGTTTGATCTCAATAGCCTCAAAGCCTTTACCGGAAGTGATTCCGAAGCGCTGGCAACCATATTGAGAACTTTTGCAGAAGATACAAGGGAGAATATCCGTAAGCTTCAGTTGCAACTGGGACATTACCACAAGGAAGAGCTGGCAGCCATTGTTCACAAAATGAGCAACATGTTTGAAATGCTCAAGGCAGAAAAGGCCAATGAATACCTTCGCAAACTTAATGGGTTGAAACAAAGGGAACTCTCTGAAGAAAAAATTATGGAATACATATCCGGATTAATCAATGCAGCTGGTGAATTGGCCGATGCACTTGAAAAGGAGGTTGTTCAATCCGCTGATTAGTCCAGTGAAATGCCGTATAGCTTAAGTTTATTGTATAAGGTTCTTCTGTCAATATTGAGCAGTCTTGCAGCTTTGGATTTGTTGAAACGGGTTTTTTGAAGGGTGGCCAGAATGATTTCCTTTTCGGTTTTTCCGGTTTGCACTTTCAGGTTGCTTTCATCAAGTTCTGCTGTTTCGGCCCCTGATTCAGTCAAGGAAGAAAAGACAATTTCCTGAGGTAACGCATTTTTGTCAACTTCATTTCCTTTGGATAATAGAACCGCCCTTTTGATAACGTTTTTGATCTCCCTGATGTTACCCGGCCAGCTGTAATTCAATAGCACATTCAGAATGTTATCAGGTATGGAAGTCACCTCCTTTTCAAGCTCTTCATTGGCTTTCTCAAGAAAGTATTTTACAAACAACAGTATGTCATCCCTGCGTTCTCTCAGGGGAGGCACCAGGATGCTGAATTCGTTGAGCCTGTGATAAAGGTCTTCACGAAACTTTCCGTTTTTCACCTCCTGCTGCAGGTCATCATTGGTAGCTACGAGTATTCTTACATCAATAGGGATATCTTTGTTGCTGCCGATTTTTCTTACCTGCCGCTCCTGTATGGCCCTGAGCAGCTTGATTTGAATATCGTATGAAAGGTTGCCAATCTCATCCAGAAATATGGTGCCCTTATTGGCGGCCTCAAACTGTCCGGTTTTATCCTGGATTGCACCGGTAAAAGAACCTTTAAGATGACCAAAAAACTCACTTCCTGCAAGTTCTTTGGAAAGGGAGCCGCAATCTACCGCAACAAAAGGTTGCTTGCTTCGCTTGCTTTTGTCATGGATTTTTCTGGCAATATATTCTTTCCCTGTTCCGCTTTCTCCCTGAATAATCACCGAAAGGTCGGTGGATGCCACCAGGTTGATATGTTCATGAATTAACATGGACTCCTTACTGGTAGCTTCAAGATAGTTATTTGATGAGTCCTGGGGTCTGAGGCTGGATTTTGACTGCCTGCTTTGCGTGGGAAGTTCCTCATCTTTGGCAAGCCTTTTCAATCCGTTTTTTATATGCAACAACAATTCATCAGGATTGACCGGTTTGGCTATATATTCATAGGCCCCGAATTTTATTGCCTGCACGGCCATACGGATATCCGCATAAGCTGTCATGAGGATCACAATGGAGTCGGGAGTTTTTTCTTTGATGATTTTCAACAGTTCTATTCCATCCTTGTCAGGTAGTCTGAAATCTGTGAGTATCACGTCATACGCGAAAGCGGAGATTTTTTCAAGTGCCTTTTGAAAAGTATATACTTCCGTAGTTTCAAAACCTTGCCTGTTCAGGTATGTTTTGAGTGTAACGGAAAAGCTGATGTCATCTTCAACAATTAATATTTTCTTCATACTCTAAGATTGTTAGCTAATTCATTATACTCATTTTAACCAAAAAAACACAGTGCTTTTTTTTGCCCACCGAAAATGTGACATATTACAAAAATAAGTTTAATTGTTTTATAATTTGGTATGGCTGTTGCCAAAAACAACAACGAAACTGTTAAAAAAAAGCCATTCCGCAATTGCGGAATGGCTTGAGGAAACAAAATTACAGGTAGTGGTTATTGTGGGGGTTATTCAATGCTAACAATCAGGTATCGGGTGGTGCTCCAGAATTCAGCAGGATTTTCGATAAATATCATCGAGGCTCCTTCTTCATTGGTTTCTACCACATAACTGTTTTCGGGGTGCAGACTTAGCAGACTGGGGTTTTTCCCGGCTACATATACCTGCTCAATCTGTGAAATATCGAGCTTGCTGAAATGGTCTTTTTTCAAATCTGACTTCACAACAGTTGTTCTTCCCAGACCCAGCAATCCTCCTTTTCTGTCGATAATTTCCTGTTCGCGCAGTTCCTGCCGTGTGCCTACTACGTAATAAGCTGTATTGAGAAGTTCGGTTTTTTCTTCAATAACCTGTTGCTTCTCTGTGCGGTCTTCTTCAAGTTGTTCTATGGCAGAGGCAAGTGCCTCATTGGAAATGTTCAGCTGATTCATGTTGTCGCGCAATACTCCGAGTTCCATGTTGCGCTGCTCAATTTCAACTGACAAGTTGGCTACAATATTTTCAAACTCCTCAATTTTTACATTGGAATCCTTTACCTGACGATTCAGTGAAGCCAGCCTTTTGCGATTATCCTCCATGAGGTTGCTGATGGCTTCCAGATCTGTCTCAATCTGAGCGCGCATGTCGTCTCCAATGTTATCTTTGTCGCGGGTTCCCTCAGAAATCAGATTTTGACGTACCTTGATTTCATTCAGGTTTTCTCTGATTTGTGCCATGGTTTCAAAAAACTCGTTCAAACTTGAGGTTTGCTCTTCAGCTTGTTGACGCAATTTTTCATTATCCTCTGTCAGTTGTGTAATTTCCTGTTCCTGTTGTTCAAGTTGATTTTGGTTGCAGGAAACCATGAACAGGCCTGCCAGTAAAAATACTGTTATCTTGATGTAGCTTTTCATAATGATTGGTTTTTAATGTTTATGCACTTTCATCAAGGAAGAATTGTGCCATTGAAGAACCATTTTGTCAGTAACCCTGTAAGTTGCAAGCTAAGAGCGATTTATGTTCTCTGCAGATTCAAACATAACTCAGCTGAGAGAAAATGGCGGGAATTAAATTTCACAGTTTGCTACAGCCGGTGTTTTGTTTTTTTGAGGTGGAATGGTTTTAAGATTTTAAAAAGGGTCAGTAGCCAAGGTTGGGCATCAGCAGCTTTTCTGCATCCTTGAGGGAGATACCTTTTTTGTCTGCATACAACTGCGCCTGCTCCCGGGTGATTTTTCCCAGGTTGAAATAGCGGGAACGGGGATGGGCAAAGTACCATCCTGATACAGAGGCTCCGGGAACCATGCTGTAGCCTTCGGTGAGGATTGCTCCCGTGTATTCCTGTGCATTGAGAAGCTCAAACAATTTGATTTTTTCACTGTGCTCGGGGCATGCCGGGTAGCCGCAGGCCGGACGAATACCTTCATATCGCTCCTTAAGCAGTTCTGCCAGGTTGAGTTTTTCCCTGGTATCGTAGGCCCAAAGCTCTTTTCTTACTTTTTCGTGCAATAATTCTGCGAAAGCCTCTGCAAGGCGATCAGCCAGCATCTTGGTCATGATGCTATTGTAGTCATCTTTGTCTTGTTTAAACTGTTCCGCCACCTCATCTGCACCATGAATTGTCACCACAAATGCTCCCAGATGGTCTGCAATTCCAGAATCTTTGGTGGCTATGTAGTCAGCCAGTGAAAGGTTGAACTTCCCTGGTTCGTCTTTGATTTCCTGTATACGCAAAAAGTTGAAGCGCATTCTCTCCCGGGTACGTTCAGCATCTTTATAGATAATGATGTCTTCCTCTTCACTGTTGGCTGGAAAAATTCCTGCCACACCCTTTGCGGAAAGGGATCCGTCGGCAAATAATTTTTGCAGCAAGGTTCTGGCATCCTCAAAAAGTTTACGTGCTTCGTGTCCTTTCACCGGGTCTTCCAGTACTTCGGGGTATTTCCCTTTGATTTCCCATCCATAAAAGAAAAAAGTCCAGTCAATGTATTCTGCAAGTTCTTCCAGGGGGAAATTATCCATTACATGAACTCCCGGCTGGGAGGGTTGGGTTATGTTGGCCTGCTCCACCATATATGGGAATTTATTTTTGCGGGCCTGCTCAAGGGTAAGATATTGCTTGTGTGCATTGCGCAGGTTATAGTCTGCTACCATATCCAGGTAATTCTCTGCGGTATCCAGGATAAACTGGTTTTTGCTTTCAGAAATAAGCTGACTGCATACTTTGGCAGCCCGGGAGGCATCTTTTACATGAATGACTCCATGATCATAGGAAGGTGCAATTTTCACAGCTGTGTGCAACACACTGGTAGTAGCCCCGCCAATAAGCAGGGGCAAAGTAAGTCCCTGTTTTTTCATTTCGCTGCCCACATGTACCATTTCTTCCAATGAAGGAGTGATAAGGCCGCTAAGCCCAATGATATCGACTTTTTCCTCCCGGGCAACCTGTAGAATTTTTTCGCACGGTACCATTACCCCTAAATCTATGATGTCAAAACCATTACAGGCCAGCACAACTCCCACGATGTTTTTTCCAATGTCGTGCACGTCACCCTTTACAGTAGCAAGTAGCACCTTTCCGGCACTGGAAACATCACCATGCTGTAGTTTTTCCTCCTCAATGAAAGGGGTGAGCCAGGCAACCGCCTTTTTCATCACCCTGGCGCTTTTAACTACCTGGGGGAGAAACATCTTCCCCGAGCCAAACAAATCCCCCACAACGTTCATCCCGTCCATCAGGGGGCCTTCAATTACCTCCAATGCTTTACTCATTTGCAGACGCATCTCTTCCACATCTTTCTCTATGAATTCATCTTTCCCTTTTACCAGGGCATGGGATAATCGTTCGCGAATCGGTAAATTGCGCCAGGCGTCCTTATCTTTTTCTTCTCTTTTGTTTTCCTGTTGATCTTTCACATTTTCTGCATACAGCAGCAGGCGCTCGGTGGCATCATCTCTTCTGTTTAAAACAGCATCTTCTACCAGTCGTAACAGCTCTTTGGGTATTTCATCATAGACCTGCAAAAGGGCCGGGTTTACAATACCCATATCCATACCAGCTTTGATGGCATGATAAAGGAAAGCAGAATGCAATGCTTCACGTATGATGTTATTGCCCCTGAATGAAAAGGAGAGGTTGCTTACACCCCCGCTGATGTGGGCATATGGAAGGTTTTCCTTTATCCATTTGCAGGCCCTGATATAATTCAGGGCATAGCTGTTGTGTTCGCTTATGCCTGTGGCAATGGCCAGCACATTGGGGTCGAAAATAATATCCTGAGGAGGGAATTCAACAATGTTCGTGAGGATTTTGTATGCCCTTTCTGCTATCTCAATTTTCCTCTCAAAGGTATCAGCTTGTCCTTTTTCATCGAAAAGCATAACAACTACTGCTGCTCCATAATGCTTTACAAGTCGGGCCTGCTTTATAAACTCTTCTTCGCCTTCTTTCATGCTGATAGAGTTAACAATAGATTTTCCCTGAACACACTTGAGTCCTTCTTCTATTACGTGCCATTTGGAAGAGTCAATCATAAGAGGAACCTTGGAAATGTCAGGTTCTGCGGCAATGTAATTTAGAAAAGTGGTCATGGCTTTGGGTGCCTCTATCATGGCGTCATCCATGCATATATCGATTACCTGGGCACCATTCTCTACCTGGTCAAGAGCCACACTGAGCGCCTCTTCGTATTTCTCTTCCCTGATGAACCTGGCAAACTTTGCCGAGCCTGCTACATTGGTGCGCTCGCCGATATTGACAAAGTTGGAATCCGAACGTATCTCCATGTGCTCGAGCCCACTCAGCATAGTGTTTGTACCCTTTGCGGGAATGGCCCTGGGAGGGAATTTCTTCGCAATATGGGCGATTTGCTCAATGTGCTCAGGTGTTGTGCCACAACAACCCCCGATGATGTTTACCAGTCCGTCTTCCAGGAAGCCTTCTATAATATCGCCCATTATTCGTGCGGATTGATCATATTGTCCGAATTGATTGGGAAGCCCTGCATTGGGGTGCGCACTTACGGCAAAAGGGGCTAGTCGGCTGAGGATCTCCAGGAAAGGTTTTAACTGTTCGGCGCCCAAAGCACAATTAAGTCCTATACTTAGAAGCTCCATGTGTGAAACAGAGGTAAGAAATGCTTCTGTGGTCTGGCCTGAGAGTGTTCGTCCGCTGGCATCGGTGATGGTGCCCGATACCATCACAGGGATTCTGATGCCTTCTTTATCCTGGTATTGATGAATGGCCATCAGGGCCGCTTTTGCATTGAGGGTATCGAAAACCGTTTCAACCATAAGAATATCCGCGCCACCGTCCATCAAACCACGGATTTGTTCCCTGTAAGATTCTTTGAGCTGATCAAAAGAGATGGCCCGGTAGGCAGGACTGCTTACATCGGGCGACATTGATGCGGTTTTGTTGGTAGGTCCTATTGACCCGGCAACAAACCTGGGTCTGTCAGGTGTAAGGGCGGTAAACTTATCACAGGCCATGCGTGCCAGTCGTGCTCCCTCTACATTGAGTTCGTAAACCAGATCTTCCATCTGATAGTCGGCCATGGATATGGAAGTGGAGTTGAAAGTATTGGTTTCAATGATGTCTGCACCCGCCTCTAAATAAGCTTCATGTATCTGCTGAATGATCGCTGGCTGGGTGATGGATAACAAATCATTGTTGCCTTTTATCTTTTGCTTCAGATGGGCAAACCTGTCACCCCTGAAGTCCTCCTCTTCCAGTTTATGGCGTTGGATCATCGTACCCATAGCTCCATCGAGAACGAGAATTCGTTGTTGCAATAAGTTTTTTAGCTGCAGGTATGTTGACATGGTATGTTACGTTTGTGTGATAATGAGTGAACTGTTCATTATGGCATTTTGCCGGCACTATTTATCAAACAGTACTTTTTCCGAAATGCGACAAATATGATCTACTTTACCCATGGTATAAATATGAACAAAGTTATGACCATTTTCCATGAGTTCTTTTATCTGGTTGCTGGTCCATTCAGCTCCCAGCTCACGTATTTCAGCATTGTCTTTACATTTGTTGATCTCCTTCACCAAAGCAGAGGGGATACTCAGGTTAAAGGTTCTTGGCAAAACATGAAGGTGCTCTTTGATGCTCACCGGTTTTAGCCCGGGAATTATAGGTACCTGTATACCTGCATCCCTGCAACGTTTTACGAAGTTAAAGAAAACTTCATTATCGAAAAACATCTGAGTAACAATATATTCAGCTCCTTTTTCTACTTTTTGTTTCAGAAACAACAGATCCTCGTCGGCATTGGGTGACTCTGCGTGTTTTTCCGGGTAACCGGCTACACCTAACGAGAATTTAGTGTGTGTAGGGTTTTCCACGTATTGTTCGTGATAAATCCCATTGTTCATGGCTATGATTTGTTCTATCAGCCCCGATGCATAGCGATGCCCCTGCGGGTTGGGTTTGAATCTTCCGGTAATTTTATCTCCATCGCCCCTTACCACCAAAAGGTTTTTAATCCCCAGAAAATCCAGATCGATCAATGCATCTTCAGTTTCCTGCCTGGAAAAACCACCGCAAATAATATGGGGTACCACATCCACTTTGTATTTAGCCTGAATGGCAGCAGCAATTCCTACCGTACCCGGCCTTTTTCTCACTACAGAGGGGATCAGGCTTCCATCTTTTTGTTTTATAAATGATATTTCCTCTCTGTGATAGGTAATGTTGATAAAAGGAGGGTTAAAAGGCATCAGCTTGTCAATGGTGGAAAAAATGGTGTCGATACTGCTCCCTTTCACCGGAGGTAGCAATTCGTAGCTGATACGACGACTGCCATTGCTTTGAGCTATTAGTTCGGGTATGGTCATTTTTTTTCGTTCAGTTTTAACTGTGATATATTATTAGGAAATAATCCAATTATGTAATTGCTGATTCATTAACTGCTGGTTCTTCGAAAAACGCAAGGAAAACATCCAGGGTTTGAATAAGTTTGCGGATATGGATGAGATTGGAAAGCTTGATGCTTCCAATTACATAACTGTATTCACGGCCTGAAAGCTTTTCTTCGATTTCTTCAAATTCAAAATGGCTGAAATCCAATAGGTTCTTAAACCTAAGGTATACTTTTACTTTAACATCGTTGGTATGTTCCGGGATGCTGAAATATTTTCGTTTTTTGTACTCATAGCGGTATCCGTGCATCCGTGCAGTTATGTCGGAAAGCACTGAGCTGCCCGTTGGATGACCACCGGCACCCTTTCCAAACATAAACTGCTTTTCATAAAAGGAGCCCTCGATGATAACGCCATTGTATTCGTTTTCTACGTTGTAGATATATTCATCTTCAGTAACCATTTTGGGCATGACCATCAGATTGAATCTTTTGCCGTTGACTTTTGTGGCTTGTGCTACCAGCTTTAACCTGTAGCCCTTTTCCCGGGCAAAACGGATATCATTTGCCTGCAGGTTGGCAATACCCGACACAAAAACATCGTCTGGGTTTACCAGTGCTCCAAACCCATGTACGGCCAGTATTACCAGCTTATACAAAGAATCCCAGCCTCCCATATCCAGGCTGGGGTCTGCTTCCGCAAAACCCAATCGCTGGGCTTCTTTTACTGATTCGGGGTAACTCTTCTTTTCGTTGAAAATTTTTGAAAGGACAAAATTGGAGGAGCCATTAAGGATGCCTGTTATGGAGAGTAACAAGTCGTTGTCGTAATACTCTTCCAGGTTGCGGATTACAGGGATGGAGCCACAGGCAGAAGCATCATAGAGCAATGCAGCCCCGGTCTCTTTCTGCAGTTGTATCAGTTCGGGAAGATGAGCTGCCAGCATCTTTTTATTACCTGATACCACACTTTTCCCTTTTCTGAGGGCCTGCGATACAATGTGAAAGGCATCTTCCGAATCATTGATCAGCTCCACCACCAGGTTTATCTCTTTATCATCCAGTATGTCAGCGGCTTCAATGGTGAAATAGTCTTTGGAAAGGCTGCGTTCTTTCTTAGGGTCAAGGATACAGATTTTTTTAATGGTGGCATTGGTAGTATGGCTGTGTTTGAGCACATGAAAAAGCCCTTCGCCTACAACACCGAAGCCAAAAAGACCTATTATCTGTTTATTGTTTTTATTGATCATTCTATGGGGTTTGAAGATGTAACAAAAAAGGTTGTTTCAGAAGCTGGTAATCCTCTGGTGGCTGAGCTTGTCGAAGCGCATATCGGATTGACAATCAGAACTCGTTTCGACAAGACCCAACGACCAGAAAATACTTTTAAGACAGCCTCATTTCTATTGTTGATTAAATTTTATTCAATGCATGCTCAAAGTCAGCAATGATATCGTCTATGTGCTCTATCCCAGTAGAAACCCTCAATAGATTAGGCAATACACCGCTGGCCAGTTGTTCCTGATCCGATAGCTGCTGGTGTGTTGTGGCAGAAGGCTGAATGATAAGGGTTTTGGCATCGCCCACATTGGCCAGGTGACTGACCAGTTCCAGGCTGTCAACCAGTTGGGTTGCCAGTTCTTTAGCACCCTTGAGTGTGAAACTCAATACACCTCCAAAACCGCGCTGCAGGTATTTTATGGCAAGTTCATGGTGGGGGCTTGTCTCAAGTCCCGGGTAGTTAACACTTTCAACTTTGGGATGAAGTTCCAGCCAGCGGGCAAGTGCCAGGGCATTATCTGAATGTCTCTGGGCACGCAGGCTCAAAGTTTCTACTCCCTGCAGCAACAGGAACGAGTTGAAAGGGCTGATAGCAGGACCAAAATCGCGCAACCCTTCCACGCGGGCACGAATGATAAAAGCAATGTTGCCAAATGGACTCTCTTTTCCAAAAACATCAGAAAACACCAGCCCGTGATAACCTTCCGAGGGTTCGCTGAATTGTTTGAATTTGCCATTGCCCCAGTTATATTTTCCGCCATCCACGATAACCCCTCCGATACTTGTACCGTGACCGCCAATCCATTTGGTGGCAGACTCCACAACAATATCGGCACCATGTTCGATGGGCCGGCAGAGGTAGCCTCCGCAACCAAAAGTATTGTCAACTATCAGGGGAATATCATGCTTTGCGGCAAGCTTTGCAAAGGCTTCAAAATCGGGAACATTAAACCGGGGGTTGCCAATGGTTTCTGTGTATATGGCCTTGGTTTTTTCGTCAATAAGCTTCTCAAACTCTTCGGGTTTATCACTTTGGGCAAATCGTACGTCAATACCCAGTCTTTTAAAGGCCACTTTGAATTGATTGTAGGTTCCACCATAAAGGAAAGAGGAGGATACAAAGTTATCACCGGCTTCCAGAATGTTGTTCAGTGCAATAAATTGAGCGGCCTGCCCCGAAGAAACAGCCAGGGCTGCTACGCCTCCTTCCAGCGCTGCGATGCGCTTCTCGAATACATCGGTGGTAGGGTTCATGATGCGGGTGTAAATGTTTCCGAACTCTTTGAGGGCAAAAAGATTGGCCCCGTGCTCTGAGTTGTTAAACACATACGAAGTGGTTTGATAAATAGGTACTGCTCTGGAACCAGTGGTTGGGTCGGGCTCCTGGCCGGCATGCAACTGTAAAGTTTCGAAATTCAGGTTGGTATTGCTCATATTGTAAGTTCGTTTTAGATATGTAGGTAAATAAATTTTAAAAAGTAAAATAGAAATCCAGATGTTTGGAAGCCCGAAGGCTATAAATTAGAGGTAGTTTTAAAATCTGGATGTAAGGGTAGAATGCTTTCAGCCCGGTTATAGCAAGGCAGACCTCCTTTTCTTGTCAGAAAAGAAACCCAAAAGGAAATTATCGCCCGCTACTGAAATCAGAATCTCAGCAACCGGGCATGGGCATAGTCATATGCACCTTAAAGAGAAAAATATTCAGGGAAACTGTAAAGGTCTCAGTACCTGAAGCAGGTCTGATACTGATGAAATTACAAAAGGTAAGAAAAGGAAAAAGCATTTTTTTTAGTATTGGTTTATAGATCCTTTAATTAAGGCAGGTTTTGGCACCTTCCCCCGGGAGGGTGGGTTGCCAGAGCATCATGGAGCCTGTTCTCTCCGCTCTTCTTTATAAACATCTTTGTCAAAGAGTCGTGTTTCAAACACGGGTACAAAAGTAGATCATTTCTTCATCCCTATGCAAGTTAAAAATTGCCAAAACAATATGTGTTGAGCTATAGGTCAGGTTTTCAGATATTTGCATGTATGAAATGGCGGTTCTCGGGGGGGATTTAGAATTTAGAATTTAGATTTGAGTCTGCTCCGAAAAGTCGTTATTGCGAAATTAAATGAAATAAGCGAATGTTATTGCGTACAATGTCAGCAGGTTGCGATCTACTCCATTTAGGGGCAGGGGGGTATTGTGCTTTTCGGAGTGGACTCAGATTTCAGATTTTAGATTGAGTCTACTCACAAAAGCCGTTCTTCCTTAATAACCCGACTTGAAAGCAGAAATTTATCTGCGATACAGATATTGTCCCTTCCAATCTAAATTCTAAAATCTA
>RECE01000035.1 GCA_007694165.1 Bacteroidota bacterium | reverse complement strand
ACAACGGAACTACCTATGATTTGCGCCTTGCTGCAGGTTCTCCTGCAATTGGTGCGGGTACAACTGATATTACCCTTGTTCCTGTAGAGTGGAATTTCCTCAGTGGAAACAGTGGTCCTTCTACTGTTACCCCAAGTGCTGACTTAGGTGCATACCCCACAGCAGGTGGTGGAAACAGACATAACTAAACTATTCTTAAAATATGAGTTAAACCTCTGGCCGTTTTTCGCCGGAGGTTTGCTTTTTTTAAATTTCAGGCTGTATTTCCTTTCAATGGAATCACTCCACCAGTATAATTTTGCCAATGTAAAGAGATGAATAACAAATGAGAAATATCGCATCTATCCTTGTAATATTATTGTATGTTTCATGCAGCAGCGAGCAAACAGAAAAAGAATCGATCCATGTTGTGAGTCATGATTTTCTTAGAGATTTCCCTGCTTATACCCCCGACAGTCTGGTAAATATCGTAATTGAAATACCGGCAGGATGTAACCAAAAATGGGAAGTGAATAAGGAAACCGGTTTCCTGGAGTGGGAAAGTGTGAATGAAGACAGCCTGAGGGTTGTCAGATACCTCCCCTACCCTGCCAACTATGGGATGATACCTCAAACCTGGCTGCCTGAAAAAGAGGGTGGAGATAATGACCCCCTTGATGTATTCTTGCTTGGAAAGTCAATAGAAAGAGGAAACGTAATTCCCTCACGGATTATTGGTGTTATTAAAATGCTCGATAAAGGTCAGCAAGATGATAAGTTGATTGCTGTTCCGGTTGATGACTGGCATTATGATATTTATACTCTTGAAGAGTTGGATGAATCTTACCCGGGAGTTATTGAGATTCTTTCTGCCTGGCTGGTTAACTACAAAGGCCCCGGTATAGTTGAACTGCTGGGAGTATCCGATGAATCCGCTGCCACAGAAATTCTACAAAAGTCTGTAAGGTCTTTTCAAAACAGCAATGGGCAGATTGTGAAATAGGGTTCACTTGAAACAACCATCTGGCACTTTAGCTTATAGTAGCAGGAATATATAAGCGTTACTATCGCTGCTTTATTTCTTCACAGGAGTTAAATCATACTGAAAAATCTTCTCTTCGTCCCTGCCGGTAACATAAAAAGAGGTAAGGTCGGCATTAAAGCTCAGGCCCCTGCCCTGAAGGGTCTGGGGGCTTACATCAAAGGTATTGGCAAGTTTGGCCGTAAGAATGTTGTAAGGTTCTGTAAGATGATATTCCAGCATTTCCGCCCTTTCGGTATCCATTAAAATCATAAGGGTTCCGTTTTTTACAAATTCAATTCCCCTTACCTCTTTTTGCTCGTGGCTGATATCGAGGGTTTGAACAAGTTTACCTGTAGCCACTTCCCAGGGTGAAGACAACTGCATGGCAAAAACAGCACCCGTATTACGGTCGTCAATAAAAAGGGTGTCGCCTCCTGGGGTGAAATCAATGTCATGCCCTCTTTCCACGAAATCGCCCACATAAATGTTTCTTGATTCGGAAATGGTGGTGATATTCCATGGTGTAACCAAATCCATCTCCCAGATGCTGGTGCGGTCAAATACCCACATCCTGTTGCCATCGGGTTTAATGAAAAGGCCGTGTTGAAACTCTCCGGGCACAACAACATCGTGCAGGAATGTTGCGGTACTTATCTCCCAGGGTTCTTCCAGGATATAAGCCGCCACATTATTGGAATATCGTCCTGTGATGAAAACAATCGAACCGTCAGGTTTCCAATGGGTGGCCCGGGCATTTTCGGTTTCATTGGAGATGTCAAGATATTTGCCGCTGTAAGAAAAATTATCGAGAAATAAGTCGGTGGAATGGCTATCCATCGGACTACTTGGTCCGCAGGAATAGAATAGGATAAAAACAGCGACAAATAACATCCATTTAAACAGGGAAGGACCTTTTCCTGGTTGATGCTCAGAAAGCATCCCGTTGGCTATACTTTTGGTGGTGTTCATTAGCTTATCACGGAATTAAAATAACATGCAAAGATGCACATTTATCTTTTGTCAGGTATTAAGTCTGGGTTAAATTTCCATGATAAACACAATCATAGAGGTCCGGTTTAGGGGATATGGTTTTGTATTTATCCTGGCTGAGGAAGGTTTAAAAAACAAAGAAGAGTCGCGGGTTATTCCCAAAGGGACAAAATCGAACCTCACGCAAAGGTTCAAAGTTTTTAAGCAAGATTCCGGAAGTAAACCAAATACAAATACCGTATTAATAATTTTATCTATCCTGCAATTCCTCTGAATTTTCTCTGCGTGAGGGTAAAATTTTGGGGCAGATTATTTTTATAGCCCTTGATTTAAAAAGTGTATAATCTAATTACATCATAAAGATAGATCACGGTTCCTTCAAAAGAGTTACATTGAATTAAGAAATAGTTACATTATTCACAGGTTTTGAGAGATTATCAGACTGCAGACTCATGTTGACATCTAATTTTGCATTGCATTAATCCACTCGATAAAACCAAACCCAGAATTTACTGTATGTGTAAACTCTGCCATACGGGTTAACTCAATGAGCTTTTTACGCGGAATTGTTAGTATCGTGTTTTTAGTACTATTTTTCCAAGGTCTTTAATCTCGTCTTGTGATGTAAATACCACCCTTCCTTTCTTAGAAATTACTTCCCAGGCAATCATGCTGGTAATGTCGTCAATTGCATTGGGTGTTGCCAGATCGTGCACTAAATCAAATGTCCGTTCGTCTTTCATTGCTACTGCCTGTGAAAAGTCCTTGTGAACGATAAGTAAATCGCCACGTCCATCAATGGATGCCTGATAGATTTCCTGTAAATCTGTCAATACTTTGCTTTGGGCTATAGCTTCCTGCATTTCGCTGATGGCTTCTGTTCTTCTTTGTTTTTGTTGCTCTTTCACGAGTTCCCAGGATTGTTTTACGATTTGATGTGTTGCAACATTATTAAAATCAATACTGGCATAACCCAAGTAAACATTTGGTTGGTCAGCTACTTGTTGCAAACGGCTGTAAATGTCTTCTGTAGCAACAACTACGCATTTTAATTCAGTTTCATTATGCACTCTTACCAATGCTTTGTCTACCTTATTTAAAAATTCACGAACCAAATCATCAAGATGATTGGCGTCGCTTCCTCTGTCGGCATGTGTGTTGTAATGTCTGTTTCCCGAAAATGGGAAATCTTCATTGAGCACTTCCTGAATAATATCATCATTAATCGCTTCAAACAGTTGAACACTGCTTTGAGAAAGCAGCATTACCAGATAACTTTCGCTACGATTGTAATTTTTAATAAGGGAGCGAATAGCAAAACTGTCGGAAATATGAACGCCACTGTTGCTGGTTTCCCATGATGATTTTACAATCTCCTGTGTGTCATTTGACAAGAAAATATGCAAACTATCCAAATTGTAATTAACATCAACTTCGTTGGCCACTGTTTCAATTTTTTCCAATAGTTGTGCTACCGGTCTTTTGCCAAATTCATTGATTACCCGCTCATTTGCTTCTCTGAGCAGTGTTCTGAGCAATATTTCATCTTGTGCATTGTCAGGATGAGTGCGGTGAGTGTTCAACGAAATGGTAACGCAAGGAGAATTTTTCTCAGTTGCCAGTTTTTGCAATTGTTTTTTTAATGTCATGATTGTTTTATATTTATGAAATGTTTGTATTTACTATTTTTTTGAATTTTCGGAATATTTCCCTGAAAAATGTGGGGTCATTTTGTTTAGTTGTCGTGTTGCCCTGGGTTTTAACTTTTGAATTTGTTCAACCATTGTGTTGCCAGGGCAGCATTTTTAAATTGCCAGAAGGCTTCATTTTTTGTTGTTGCCTTCGATTTCCAACTGTTTTGGCTAAAGCCATATGCGCCAATTATAATATTGTGCTTTTTATTCCATAAGGGCTTTGTAAGTGTTCTAAATATTGTGGCTAATTTTTGCGGCCTGGGAAAGTATGTTTTATTCCCGTCTTCATAGGCAAATGCCCAAAGCTTTTTGGTTTGTATCTTCCCGGCCTGCCATAAATTAATTACTGCAGCACTGGTCTCTTCATTGCGCCGATGCCTTGAGTATTCCCCGTCGGGGTTATGGGTAATTACCAGGTCATAGTGCCTTGTTGGCAACAACTGCATGATTAAATCCTCAATAACCTTTTTCTCAACAGGTTTCTGATCTGGTCCATCATCAAGATTGCCCA
>RECE01000139.1 GCA_007694165.1 Bacteroidota bacterium | reverse complement strand
CCCTTTTTTCCTTTTTTCCTACTTACGGGTTGTAACATTGAGTGTATCTGTATTTTAATGCGACATTTAATACAGTTGCTTAATGAAGGATCAGCTTTCACATTATTTTAAGGGTTGGCCTGCTGCACCATTCAAATCCTTTTTTAAAAACTTTTCAACAATTTATGCTATCTGTCTCCCTTGCAACAACTTATCACACCAAAAATATTTCTTTTTAAGTCCAAAACCGTTGAATCTCTGTTTTTATACCCCTAAAATAAACTAAAATCATCTGTAAGACCAATTAAGGGTGCTAAGACAAATTATTGATTTTGGATAATTTCCTTAATATTGTAAATAGAAAAAATCAGGATCATCAATTGCATTTATGAAATTAACACGGCATTACTAAAGAGCGTTTTTTATCCACAAAAAATAATTGCAACATTGTTTTCAAAACGACATCATTTGTCATACATGACGATTACTTTAGCAACATAAAAAAACTATCCGAAACATAAAGTAAATGAGAACCAACCTCCTGAAAATAGAAAAGATAGCATCCGGCATCTCACAGCTTTTTACAGCTATGGACAAAGGATTTGCTAAAGTAGAATCTGATTTAACCCTCCTTACCAGGTTTCGCCATATTTGCTATGATGCCAATAACAAACTGGAAACAGCCCTTGAGCAACTGAGAAGATTTGAAACCATCTCTGATCCTGAATTTTTGGATAAAGAAACAGCTGAGCTAATCAATTACGAGGTAAGTGTTGAATTAATGATAATAAAGGAAATTGTCAGCAACAATATTATGATGATTACTGATTATATCAATGATTACGCTGATTTATGGAAAAAAACGTTTTCTCTTATTGCCCTGCAAAAATTCAGGCATTTGCTTATCAATGAATCTAAACTTCTTAACAGAGAAATTGAACTCTTTGTTATGCAGGATATATATAACAAAAGGCAGGAGATTTTGAAAAAAACAGACACTGCAAAAATCAGCAACGAGAGATACTGACTATTGATTACTGCTCAGCAAGCACTACCGGTTAATCATTTGTAAAAGTAGCCCCAGAATACTTAAAAAAGACGCTGAGCAAGTGAAACCGTCAAGCAGCAAAGGACCGTTTGCATTTCAATACACTCAGCGTCTGAAACATTCTTTTGATCAATTTCTAACCAATAAAATTTGGTCAGAGCCTTCTTCTAAAGCTTTTCAATTGTCATAATAGGATCACCCTTTTTCACCTTAGCTCCATTCTCCAGCAGGATGTTGATAATTTTGCATGCAAAAGGAGCCTGTATTTCGTTATACAGCTTCATGGCTTCGAGGATACAAATGGTCTGTCCGCTTTTCACTGTGTCACCCGGTTTGACAAAGGGCTCTGAATTTTCATTCGCAGCTTTGTAATAGGTACCCGCCATCACTGCTTTAATGGTTTCGCCGGTAGCTCCCGGGGTTTCTATAATCTGGGGAGGAGCTGCGGTTCGGGGCTGCTCCACCGCGAATTTATCAGAGGCAGCAGAAGCAACTGGTTCAGGCAAAGATACTTTTTGCGTTATCGCACTTGCGCTGCCATTTCCTGATAGCAGGGAGAGATTAAAATCTCCCTTTCTGATTACCAGCTCGCTGAGCTGTAAAGAAGAGGCTTTATCAAGAATAGAATTGATGCCTGCATAATCATCAGCATGAAGCATCTGATCGGGCATCTGCTGACCAGTCTTTGCTTTGGGGGCATCCTTAGCTGGTATGGTATTCTTTACCTCAAGCTCCTCAATCTCTATATCAGCAGGAGATTTAGGTCTTTCTCCATCTGGTAAGGCTCTCCATTTAAAAAACTCCATGGCTATCTCAGGGAAAAGACACCAGGAAAGAATATCTTCTTCATCATGGATCAATTCAGGCTGTGAAATAGATTTGGCAGCGTTGGGAAGAACACTTTTCAGATCGTCGGCAGGACGGTGATCTATGGGCTTTTCGTCACCCAGAATTTTTTTGATAAATTCGGGTTTAATGGGTGCAGGAGAACGCCCGTACATTCCTTTCACATAGTTTTTTACTTCCTGGGGAACCAGTTTGTATCTCTCTCCGGATAGCACATTCATTACAGCCTGCGTGCCAACAATCTGGCTGGTGGGCGTAACCAACGGCGGGAAGCCCAAATCTTCCCTTACTTTTGAAACCTCTTCCAGTGCTTCCTCAAGTTTATCGAGGGCATCCTGCTGTTCGAGCTGGGAGCGGAAGTTGGAAATCATTCCTCCGGGTATCTGGTGAATAAGGATCTCGGCATCAATGGGGGGTTCATATCCCCTACCCTTCGATCGCGTGGGTGTGAGACGGGCAAAGTATTTGTCCACCTGCCTGATGGCATCTACATCCAAATTGACTTCATATTCGGTTTCAGAAAAAATGGCATGCATTGTTTGAACAGGGGGTTGAGAAGAAAAGCCGGCCATGGAGGCTACTGCACAGTCAATGGCCCCTGCTCCTGCCCTTACTCCATCCAGGTAGGCGGTTTCTGCCATACCACTGGTGGCATGGCAGTGAATCTGGATAGGAATATCCATCTCTTTTCGCAATGCACTCACCAACTCCTGGGAGCGCACAGGCGAAAGAATGCCTGCCATATCCTTTATACAAATGGAGTCAATCCCCATCTGCACCTGCTCTTTTGCATACTTAACGTACTTTTCAACCGTATGCACAGGACTTGTAGTATAAGAGAGTACGCCCTGGGCGTGAGCTCCATGTTTTTTTACAGACTTTATGGCCGCCTCCAGGTTACGGGTATCATTCAGGGCATCAAAAACCCTGAATATATCAATACCATTGTGGTGAGCCGTTTCAATAAAACGGTCCAGCAAATCATCGGGGTAGTTTTTGTAGCCTACAATATTCTGGCCTCTCAAAAGCATTTGCAGCGGGGTTTTTTTTGCCCTGGCTTTGATTTGCCTCAGTCTTTCCCATGGGTTTTCGCGCAAAAACCTCAGGCATACGTCAAACGTTGCACCGCCCCATACTTCCAGCGAGTAATATCCCACCTGATCAATCACATCGATGATATCGATTATATCCTTCGTTCTCATGCGTGTAGCCCACAGTGACTGATGACCGTCGCGCAGGGTAGTATCTGTAATTCTTAATGCTTTTTTCTCCATGTAGTACATTAAAATGGGTTATGAATTGTTGGTTTTAGGTTGTGTCCACTTTCAGGCAGATTGAAATTTACCCATCGCTGAATACTTCTCAAATCGTTTATCCAGCATAACATCCGTGGGGATATTCACCAGTGTTTTGAGGTTATTCAGAATTGCGTTTTTCACTTCAGCGGTTATTTTTTGATAATCCGTATGAGCGCCCTCTCCGGGTTCCTGAATGATTTCATCAATCACTTCATGCCTAAGGAGTGCATGAGCGGTGATATTAAGCGCTTCAGCCGCATCGGGAGCAAAACTGGCATCACGCCAAAGGATAGAGGCGCACCCTTCGGGCGATATCACAGAATATATGGCATTAGAAAGCATTAATATCCTGTCGCCTACCCCGATACCCAGGGCACCACCACTGCCTCCTTCACCAATAACCACAGATACAACAGGCACTTCAAGGTTGGCCATTTCAGTGATATTTTTGGCGATGGACTCGGCCTGGCCTCTTTCTTCTGCTTCGATGCCGGGAAAGGCACCGGGAGTATCAATAAAAGTGACCACCGGCAGATTAAACCGCCGGGCAAGCTTCATCAGACGCAATGCCTTGCGATATCCTTCGGGTTTGGCCATGGCAAAATTCCGCTCTACATTTTCAAGGGTGTTTTTGCCTTTGTTATGACCAATAAGCATTATTTTCCGCCCCTCTATGGTTGCAAAGCCGCCAATTATTGCATGATCATCGGAGTAATATCTGTCGCCGTGCAGTTCCATAAAATCGGAGAAGATATGTTCTATATAATCCTGCAGTACAGGCCTTTGGGGGTGTCTGCTGATTTTCACAATGTCCCAGGCAGTAAGGTGAGATGCAACCTGCTTACCATTGATTTTTTTTAGGGTTTGTTCTTTTTTGGCAAGAACTTTCACTCCTGTATTAACAACCATGTTTTTACAATTTGGTGAATAAAAGATTGGGAAAGTTAAAAGGTTAGCGGTTATAATAGCTGAGCACCTTGCTCAGATAGTCTTTAAGGTCTTTCCGGTTGACAATGGCATCGATGAAACCATGCTCCAGCAGATACTCCGCAGTTTGAAAATCTTCGGGAAGTTTTTCGCCGATGGTTTGCTCTATCACCCGCCTGCCGGCAAAACCGATCACGGCTCCGGGTTCGGCGATATTAAGATCACCCATCATGGCGTAGCTGGCCGTGACACCTCCCGTGGTAGGATTGGTTAGTACCGAAATAAATGGGATATCCTTTTTATTGAGTCGTGCTACACCGGCACAGGTTTTGGCCATTTGCATCAGCGAAAGCACCCCCTCCTGCATCCGGGCACCCCCTGAAGCAGAGAAAACAATGTAAGGAATGTTGTTGTCATATGCAAAATTAGAGGCCTGAAGGATTTTCTCTCCTGTACCGCTACCCAGGCTACCGCCCAAAAATCTGAAATCCATAATCGAGGCCACTGCGTGAATTCCGTTTATCTGGCCCCTGCCTGATATGACGGATTCCAAAATGCCTGTTTTTTTCTGATTGGATACAATTTTATCTTTGTAGCTGCCCTTTAAATCATTGAAGTTGAGGGAGTCTACCGGACTGATCCCGGCAAACATTTCGTGAAAGGTCCCCTCGTCAAACAACAATCTGGCCCTGTGATGGGCCGAAATACTACCGTGAAAATTGCAATTGGGACACACATTATTATTGTTTTCCCATTCATCTTGCCAGATGTGTGACTTACACTGTTTGCATTGCACCCAGAGGGCGTCTTTTTGTTGCTTTTTTTCTGCAATAGCTTTGCTATACCATGCCATACATTATTTCCGTTAATTCGTTAAATAGTATTGTTTAAAACCCAACAAACAGTCTCTTAAAAGACATATTTTTCAGTTTTAAAGGCAATTCTTTTGTACAAAAATAATTCTACCAGACTTTTTCAAAGATTAAATATACCTTACATGAAAGGAATAAACAAACTTTTTTTCATTTTGGTCAATCACTGAAAACGCTTTTCCTAATCAACTTTCAGGTAAAGCAACGAAATAGCCGTTTAAAACAAGCACTTCCGAAAGTTATGAAGTTTTGAAATTGAATAAAAATTTGCGCCATTTTAAATAAAGAATTTTTTCTCCATTCAATTCGCCTTTTCTGCAAGATGATATCTGACGTATTATTTAACCAATGTCTCAACCAAATTATTCCCGATATGGGGAACCCCATGGAAAAAAATCAAGGCCCACTGACACACATTAAAGCTTTCTATATTGTTAATAACTTGCCCTAACAAGTAATTTTTCTGCATCAAACTTGTCGCCAAAACTCTCCTTAGAAACATCAAAAACCTGACTATCGCATTGTTTTAAAGGCAAATAGCCCATTTACAGGGGATCACTACCATCTAAAACAGGTAAACTGCGCAAGCCATCAATACCTATATTTGCATAGGTATTTTTACTTATTATAACGCAAGAACAATAGCTTATAAAGAAAACCACAATAAACCTGCTTAAAAGCAAGTAAACCATAACTGCCCTAAATACTGAATACTATGAATAAACTTACTATTTCTTGTCTAAAAGCTTATCTTCAACACTTTCCAATCCTTCTTTTAATTTCTTTGCTGGGGCTATCCATAGCTTCTCATGCTCAGACCGGACCCGGGGGTGTAGGCAATGCATTGGGAATTAAAAATCAGCCCGCCAATTCTTTATGGCTGGATGCCGCTGTTTTGGAATTGGAAGAAGGCTTATCGGTTGCACAATGGACCGACAGGTCGGGGAATGATTTCCATGCCAGCCAGGAATCTTCAAGCCGTCAACCTGTTTTTTTACCCGGAGGTGCTTTTAACATTTCCATGCCCGTGGTTCGTTTCACAAGTAATAATCAGAATTTTCTGAACTTCTCCGGAAATACCGTGGTGGGAACCAATTATACCGTATTTATTATTGCCGCCAATCGTACTGGTGGCAACCAGTGGGTTATTGGAGGAAGTGGCAGTGGAAACAACAATAACCTTCACTTTGGATGGAATAGCAATACCCAATACAAATACCACCATTGGGGTAATGATTACACAAGTATTCCTCTCATAAATGGCCAGCCCGGAACAGGTAGCGGGAGTTTTGGTATTATGACATTATTGAATAATAAGTCTCTCGATGACCGATATGTTTACCAGAACAACCAACTTCTGGGGAGCGGTGCTAATCCCGCTGACCTCAATTCCTGGACAGGTGCCGGAATCGGTGCTTACAATACATCATACAGCAATATTGATGTTGCCGAGGTAATCTTTTTCCGTGCTGCGCTTAACCAGGCACAACTACAAATCGTAAATCAGTATTTCAATGTAAAGTACAACATCCCCATTTTCAACGATCTTTATTCGCCAACAGCAGGTTATACCTTCTCTATGGCAGGTATTGGCCGCACGGCCGGTGGAGCCCACAACCATGCCTCTTCCGATGGATTTTACCTGACTGCACTAACCAATAGTTTGCAGGCAGGCGAATTTGTATTTACATCCCATAATAATTTGCCCAACACTGCGGATAATTTCACTTCCGAAAATACCCCATCGGAAGTAATGATGCGCTACAACAGAATATGGAACCTGAAAGCCAATGGTAGTATTAGCTCTCTTCAACTGGGATTCGATATCACAGAGGCGGTGGCAGAGGGTGACTATCCGGGAGAAGCGGAAGGTTATGTGCTGCTCTACAGAAGCAATGACCATGGTAATTTTGAAATAGTGAAACCAGCACAGGGTATACAAAATGGTACAAGAGTATATTTCAACCTCGCTGGTGCTGGTGAAACAAGAGATGGATTTTACACCCTGGGCACCACCAACACCGCGGAAAGCCCCCTGCAAGGTAAACCCGGACAAACCTGGTTTACCCTTATGAGCGGTAACTGGGACAACTGGGAAACCTGGACCCTGGACCCTGCCGGGGCAATCTCTTACAACCCTCAGCAACTCACACCCACTTCTTCGCCTTCCTCTTTTACCGACCATGTTGTTATTCTTAACGGCAAAACGGTAAATCTCACCAGCAATGACAAGCAAAATGCCACTTTGACCGTAAACGGCAGATTGGATATCAATACCACAACCGGCCATAATTTTGGAGAAATTAAAGGCAACGGAAGAATTCTGCTCAAGGGAGACAATTTCCCTTCTGGTAACGCTCACCATTTTATCACTCCCGGCCAGGGACAGGGTACCGTTATATACCAGGGAAACGATTACATCCTGGCAGAAGAAAGAACCTTTTTCAATGTAGAGCTGGACCTCAGCAGCGAAAACAGCAAAATCATCCTGCGCAACGATTATAATATACAAGGTGATTTATTGATTAAAAAAGGGGCTTTACAAATCAATGATGACCATTCAACCCAAATTCTCAACCTCACCATTGCAAACAATGTCAGAGTTGAAGCTTTGGGAAAAATTCTTACCGGAGAGGGAGATACCCGTCAGCCCTATCAGATTGGTTCGTACATGCCTTCCCAGGACGGAAAACTATATCACAGTATTTTTCATCAGATGGTGATCAGGGGTAACCTTATCAATAACGGACACATCAGGTTTACCAACCTGCAGGCACCTCTGTACGATCAGTTTCCCACTAATGGTGCGGTTACCGTTACCTTCAGCAATGCAACCAACAATACGGCCATATTCAATGGCCCTGCACACTTCTATAACCTGATTATTGACAAAGGTGCAGATAAAACCTACCAGCTGGAAATTGTATCCTCATCGCCTGAAAACTTCATATTGTTCGGAGCTAATAAAGTGGGAAGAAACACCCTTTCAGGACACGATTTTACCAGCGAAAACCCCCAGGTTCGCAAAGCTCTCTGGATCAGAACCGGTACACTAAAACTGTCGGGCAAAATACACATCCCTACTCTATCCGAAGGAAGTTCAGGTGGACAGGCCGGAGGCAACGGAGACTATGCTATCGGGCAGAACGCACGATTATGGATTGCCTCACCAGAAGTGACGGTTTATTCTTCTGTAAGCAATCAGAATCAGATTCCCGGTTTTGAGAGTGCTGTGAACACAGGCATAACCACCAATGGATCCAACCAGGCACTTTCCCTTTACGGAGAGTTCAGGATAACCGATGGTTTCTTCGGAACCCGTCAAAGTGCCGGGTTTATTTTCTGGCCCCAAGCCAATGCACAGGTAAAAATTGAAGGAGGAACTGTAAATGTCAGCCAGTTTAGAAGTGGTGGCGGACAAGGAGTAGCTTCTTACACTCAAACCGGAGGATTGCTCAAGGTTAGAGGAAGTGAAACAGAAGCCGGAGAAGTGGCCAATGGGTACCCCATGTTTGGATTTGAAAATGAAAATGGGGTTTTTAATATGTCGGGTGGTGAAATCCGCTTTCATGATGTAACAACCAACAGCGCCAACAATGGATTCTATATCCCTTCCATGGAAGGTAATTACCATGTCAGTGGAGGGAAAATCACTGTCGACATACCTTCTGGCAAAAACTTCACCTTCAACTCCACTGCACCGGTTTACAATGTAGAAATAAGGAGACTCAGTGGCAGCGGTCAGGTAACGGCAAGTTTGTCCAAAGATTTGCACATCCTTAACGATTTGGACATTCAGCCCAACACGATCTTTACGGCACAAAACCAACAGAACAATGTTTTTGACCTTTACGTGGGAAGACATTTCGACCTGAGAGATGGCGGACAATACCTTGCGCACAACAACACCACCTATTTCACCCGAAATCAGGTTAGCCGTATCTTCGTGCGCAACACCACCAATAGCGGAGAGTTGGTTTTTCATGATCTTCATATCATTAAAGATCAACCCTGGAATCCTTCGACATTCAGAAGTGTAGAAGTGCACAGCAATGGTCGAAACGGCGATATTCCACCCATTATAGTAAACGGAAAACTATGGATTGAGAGAGGACAACTTGACTTGCGAACCTTTGCCCTTTCTGCCAAAGGAAATGTGGAGATTTCTGACGGTCGGATTTTTTCATCCAACAGCACCAATCCCGGTCGCCTGATAGTAAATGGACCCGACAGACAAACCATCAAAGGGTCCCCAAGCAAACAGCTGGACTTTGGAAATCTAGAACTTAACAATAATCGTGGAGCTGATCTTGAATCACATATAGCTGTTGTCGACTTTCATCTTACTACAGGTATTATGAACCTTGGGGTGTATAATTTAAGAATAGCTGGTGTTCTTTATCCTGAAGCGGAGTTTGATCAAGACCGCATGTTCCAGACTGAGGGTAATGCGTCTGATGGTGGGCTTAGCTTAAGAATAAGTGAAAACAATAATTATCTGTTTCCTATTGGTACAAACAGCAAAGATTTTGTAAGATATACCCCCTTGGTTGCCACTTTTAAAGATGTTACAAGTGCTGGATTCGTAACTCTCAGTGTTGCTGCCCGTTCACTTGCAAGTCTCGATGCTCTTGACAAAAATGATGCATTAAGATATTACTGGTACATACGTCATTCTGGCTTTGGTGAGGAACTCCCTACAATTGAAAGCTATGTTTTCACCTGCAGTCTTACTGATTATCCTGGCAACAATCCATGGGGAGGCAATTGGCGCCCAGGTAAGGTGGTTGACATAACCCGGTCCAGCGAAAAAGGAAGCAACCTTTCAGGAGCTAATATTACCTTCAACTCAGGGTTTAAACTAGAAGAAGGTTCTTATACTGCTGCGGAACAAAATGCTTTTACAGGAAACCTCAGGGTTTTCTACAGCAGAGGTGGCCAGGGAATGAAAGACTGGAGCAAAAGAGAAACCTGGTCCTATGAGGGTCATAATGGTAATCAGGTTCCAAACGCTTCCAGTCATAGACCCGGCCCCGGAGATATTGTCATTATCGGTTACAATCCAAATGGTGTTAATCAATATCACTGGGTTAGAATGGATCAGCCCAACATTGAGGTGGCTGAAATCAGATTTGCGGGTGATGGTATAACCTGGAATCCCAGACTTTATATTAACGCTGGCGATTTTCAAATCCTGGGTAAAGTTTCAGGAAGAGGAGATATCAGATTAAATGTAAGACCTGGCCAGATACCAATAGTAAGAGGTGATCTGGGTGACTTTCTGGAAGGAGGACAAAACTTTTTCGCTTATCATCTTGATGAGAATGGCCATGTAAACATTCCCTCAAACATTGATGTTTATCCGAATCTGAGAATTGAATCAACCTCTAATAGTTTAGGGGCCAGAACCATAAGTTTTGAATCCGATATTCATGTAAAAAGAAACATGATAATAGACGGAAGTTCGATTGTAATTGTACATACTGGTACAAATGGAAACATAACCATTGACAACAATTTAAACATAGGTGGATACCAAGCAGGCAGGCTGCAATTCCCATCTTCCGGACCTAACAAAACCATTACAGTAAATAATAATTTGTGGATCAGGGATGACAGTAACAATTCCATTCAGGTCTTGAATAATAATCCCAATAACCTGAAACATAAACTGCAAGTTGGTGGCAACATCATTCACGACAATGGCAGTATTATGCTATTTACCAACAATAATAATGGTAATAATGTAGAACTTGAACTTATGGGTAACACCAGTGCAGATTATACGCGCAATGGAGGAAACGAAGCTAATCTGTACCGTTTGATAATGAATAAAAATGCCACCGGTTTGGTCACCTTCAGTTTCCTGAATTCATTTCAGCTAAGGGGTCCTAACGACGGTAATGAAAAAGCCCTTACCCTATTGAGTGGAAGATTAGGCCTTAGAAATTCTTCTATCGACCTAACCCTTAACTCAGGAGGATCAGATTTTAAAATCCCTGCCGGAAGTGAACTCTGGCTGGGAAGCGGCAGTACAGTCAGAATAAGCGGAAACAATACCGGTATATGGCTGGATGGCAAACTGACCATCGGTAACGGAGTAAATGCATATTTCAATGAAGGACAAAACAACTACATCGAATATACTGCTTCAGGTAACTCCGAAATTGATATCAATTCAGGTAACTCAACCTTGCTGGTGGGTTCTCAAATACGCAGATCTACCCAAACGGAAGAAGGAATTCTGAACTTCAGGCTCAGACATGCCGGAGCCCATGTGGTCATCGGCACGCAAGCCGGAAATATTCCGGAAAACAACCGGGGTATCCTGGAAATTCTCAATGCCCAAAGCAACCTGGAGATGGCACCCAACAGCACCCTTATCATTGCCAATGCACAGAACAACCCATTATTCCCTTCTGTGTATTTTAATCCGGCCAGCTATTCCCTGGGGCAAGGCAGTCAAATCCGTTTCGGTGATGCACATCTCACTCAGTCTGGCCAGGAAATAGGTCTTTTCTCTGAAATCCCATTAAAAAACCTCTACATACACAATGAACTAAACAATAAACCAGCACTTAAACTCTGGCATAAAGGGATTATGATTGAAGAAAACCTGGAAATTACGCCCAATGCAGAATTCAGGGCCGAGGGCTGGAATGTTGAGATAAGAGGCAACTGGGTCAATCTGGGCAATTATATCAGTGGCACCAATACTACTATTTTCAGTGGCAATGAAAACCAGGAAATAATCGGTGAAACAACCTTCTGGAATTTCCATAAAACAACTTCTCATGCACTTCATGTGCGCAACAACCTGGTAGTGCAAAATAATTTTTCTTTACAGGCAGGAATTTTTAGTGACAACAGCAATGAAGTCACAGTCAGGGGCCACGTTGTAAATAATGCCATCCACCAATGGGGAGGAACCGGGAATGGAATTACCCTGGCAGGCAGCTATCCTCAAAATATGGTCAGCACAGGTGAATGGGGTAAAATTACCATCAACAACCCTTCAGGCGTTCAGGTAGAAACCTCTAACCATCAAATCGTTATAAACGATGCCGTGAAACTCACTTCCGGAGTATTCGACATAGGACGGAACCTGCTGCTGCTCAAAGAAAATGCCACATTCATTGAAGGCAACACCTATTCTGAAGCCAACATGGTACAATCCAACCTTTCTTTTACTGACAACGGTATCAAGAAAATCTTCCCGGCAAATTACACAGGGAGCTTTGTTTATCCTATAGGCTCCATGTTTAAGTACACTCCGGTAATTCTTAATGACCTGGCAACAGGAGCAGGAAGCCTGAGAGTAAAAGCAGCCAATGAAATACACCCCACCATCATCAATGAAAATGATGGCTGCATGGAAAACACTAAAAATGCACTGAAATATCACTGGACATTCGAGGCAGCAGATGGCCTGAACAATTTTACGGCCAATGCAAGCATGAAATATTACAAAGAAGATGCTGTTTTCACAGCACCCAATACACTGGCGGATTATATCACCGCCAGGTTGATAATGGGTTCCGACCAATGGAATAAATTTGATCAAAGCAGCTTTGATCATCAAAATGACATCATGCATTTTTCTTTCAATGCAGCCGATGCCAGCGGAATCAATGGTGATTATACTGCAGGTGTAAGGGCAGACTGCGGGGATGCTATCCCTGACAATATTCCGGTTTACATTTCTGTTAACTCAGGCAACTGGAGCAATGCGGCCAACTGGGCAGTTTATAACACTGACACCCACCAGGCAGGAGAACCCGGAGTGGACATTCCTACCGGAGGACCCAGAGGAGTTATCGCTATCATTGATGATAACGACCAAATCACCATGGACCAAAATTTCATCAACAATTACAGAACCATCATCAACGGCGTGCTGGATGTAAACACATCTTATGCACAGCGCATAGGGATTGTGGAAGGAAGCGGAGAGCTTTATACCCAGAGAGGTGACCTGCCTGCAGCGGTTTATGATCATTTTATCCAGCAGGAAGGAAGCATTTTTCATTTTGGCGGCAATACCGACTATGATGTACTCAACCAGCTACCCATGGTGAACAATGTTAAGTTTTCGGGTACAGGCCAGAGAAGGCTTCCCAATCTTGACTTTTTGGTAAGGGGTAATCTTGAAATAGATGGATCTGGCGACCTGTATATCATCAATGAGCATAACCGGAAAATGAATGTGAAAGGAGATATGATTTTCAACAATGGATGGTTTGTATCCGGATATGGAAACTCACAGGTTATTCTTGACGGTCTGCAGAGACAAACCATAAAAGGAAATCAATCCTTTATTGGCGACAATAGTTTCTGGAGCATAGAAGTTAACAATCCAGCAGGTGTTCGCCTTGAAAATTCAATCAATATCAAGGAGCAGCTTACAATGAAAACGGGTATAATCAACAGCCAGTCCCATATTGTCAGTATCACCAACCCTGCCTTAAATGCCGTTACAGGATTTTCGGCCAACAGTTACATTGCCGGGCCGGTAACCCGAACCCTTTCAGGCGTGATGCAGAAATATTCTTTCCCAACAGGCAATAGTCAACGTTACAGAAATGCTTCTGTTTTTACTGTTACCCACATGTTTAACCAACCTTTTACCATTGAGTATTTTGGACAGAATCCAACCCTGGCCGGAATGGATTCCTACGAATATGACAGCATGCTGGAAAGTGTAAACAACCGCGAATACTGGAGAATTGAAGGACCTTCGGAAAGCGAAGCACAAATAGAACTAAGCTGGGGACTGGGTAGTGGTGTACCGGAAGTGGAACCGGAAATGCTTGAAAACCATATGGCCATTGCGGTATGGAACAATACCCTTTGGGAAAGCATGGGGCAGTCTGCAGCCTACGCTGCAAATAACGGCACCGGTACCGTTTTATCCCTCAGCACCCTTACTTTTGCCGACAAGTCGGCCAACAGGTTTGTCACCACCGCTTCTACGGACAGGGAAAACCTGCCACTTCCCATTGAGTTGCTCAGCTTCACTGCAAGTAAAGCTGACAAACGTGTGGACCTGGAGTGGGCTACTGCGGCTGAGATCAATAACGACTTTTTTACTATTGAGCGCAGCCGCAATGGTGTTGATTATGAAGTGATTAACATCATTCCCAGTAAAGCTCAAAATGGTCACAGCAATACTGTATTGCTATACAATATCTCAGACTTAAAACCTCTGGAAGGACTTGCCTATTACCGACTGAAGCAAACTGACTTTGACGGTAGTTTTGAATACAGCGATCCTGTTTCGGTAAATTTTGAAACTGATAACACCCAGGTTTCTTTTAATGTATTTCCCAACCCAAACAGAGGTGTTTCTTTCAGGATGGTTCTCAATGGACTCCCTGCCAATGAAACCATGGATGTAATGGTTGCAGATCTTTCTGGTCGCAGCGTATATTCAACACGGATACAATCGGACTTCAACGGAAGCTTAGGAGCTTTCATTGTTCCCAATGGCAGGTTGTCCAAAGGGGTTTACATGGTTACGGTAGCCGGAAAATCCGGAAACCATTCTATGAGACTGATGGTTCAATAATAACAACCGCTACATCAAAACTTAAAGGGGTTCAGGTCTGCAGTTTTCACAACCGCACCTGGGCCCCTTCTGCAGAAACAGGAAGACTGATCCTGAATCCCGTATAGTCATGTTTGCTGCCCCTAAATCCTGTTACTACCTCTACATTCAATACCAGGAATATCTGGCTTACACCGTAACCTATTTCAAAATATGGTTTTTCGGATGGAAGTGCCAGGGTATTGAAAAATAGTTTTTCGCGCATGAGTGTGCGTGAAAGCACCGGAAGCCTCTTTATCAATATACGGGCATGTTCGTATTGGAAAAAACCCTGGACGTATTCATCGGACGAATTGTACCGATACAAATCCAGCGTTCGAAATCTGTTAACCGGATTGCCATCCATGATAATAAAATCATGACTGGTACTGAAGTGTTTGAAATCAGGGGCATAGAGCACCTCATTGTTAAAAAACTTTCCGGCCGTTATATCGTAAGTAAAATTGCCCACCAGCCTCACATTGAAAGATTGATTGATACCCAGTTCAAGCTGTCTGAAACGCGTTTCACTTTCCAGCACCCCTTTAAATCCTTCACGGTATTGCAGGCTCAGGGTGGGAAAGTTTGTATGCATCATGATTTTGGATTGCCCCCTTCTCATGTAGTAATGCCGGTGTGTATAACTGAGTTTTCCTTCCAGTATGAACGATTTGTGCCCGGGCATTTCAATCTCTTCCAAACCGGCTATTGGTGGTATATTGGATGTATACTCATTGTCGCCGGGATTGCTGATGGCAAAATCTGAATGGTTCTGCAAGGGTCGTCTGACACTGTAGTCTGCTGCTGTATGCAAAACCAGTCCATGGAGCAGGTCGAACCGGTGAGTTGCCGCGATGTAGTCTTTTTCATAAATCTTCAATGGATTGAGTTTGAAGAAAAGGCTTGAAAACGCGTTGATGGTCGGGTCAATCCCATGGTTGCCAGCGAAATCGGTGGTGGCTCTTCCTGTTGATATACTAAAGTTTGCCCTTTGGAAAGGATGATAAAGATAATTTGCGGTAACATGGGCATTGAATCTTTCGCGCGAAAAAGCCCAGCTGGCATTGCCGATAGCAGAAAAACGTCGGTCGCCGGGGGCATTATGAGTCAGGTTTAAACGCTGCGATACAACAAAGCCATCTACCGTATTGAAATTCCAGGCAGAAAGGCTCACAAAGCCATTATGTCGCAGTTGCCAGTTTTCTGCCAGGTTATACCTTTCACCAAAAACCATTTTACGTACCATTGATCTTTTGCGTTCTTCCTTATCGTCATCTTCGCTGTCGGCTTTCTCATCAAAACTTTCCAGCTCCTGGGGCGTAAGAGGAACCGGACGATTTTGATTCCAGTAGGTTGCGGTCCTAACCCTGGCACTGTCATCTATTTCCATTGAAAACTCTCTGATTTCCAAAGGAGGTCGCGGTGTGGCGGCCTTTGTCTCTCTTCTGATGAGCCTGTTGAGGGTTCTCATTTCGCGGTTGGTAAGATCCTGTTTGGCCATGAGTTGGTCTATCCGTTGCTGACGACGTGTTTGCGGTTGCTGGGATTCGCGCTGCGCCATTTCCGGCTGACTCTCTTCCCTTTCCAAAGTCCCTGCTCTTTGCCCCTGCAGGAGAAAGAGGTCTGAGCCATCCTTCATCCGCTCCATATAAAACTGGTGATTCAAATCAGGATTCAGGGTAATGGAGTAATCGCTCACCGAGGCCATATACTTGTAATTCAGTTCCAACCCCATTATAGAAACATCAATATCGAAATCATGGCTGACAGGCATCCACACATTTTCAGCCACAGGATTGTATTGTTGCCGGATTCCGATGGAAAAAAATGACTGTTCCACTTTCAAATCCACAGAGTGCAAACTCCATGTGCCATCTTTAATGTAGATGTAACCGGAATAGAGATCGGGCCCGTCTCTTCGGGGAATCACTTTTATCCGGTTTATTTGCTGCCCGTTTTCCATAAAAGCTCCTGCCAGTTCAAAACGATATACCTGGAAAGCACTGCGGCTAAGGGGAGAGATAATACCGTTGATGTCGCGGTAAAGGCTCATGGAAACAAACATCATGGGACTGGTTTGATTGTCATTGCCTGAGCTGCGGGTAGACAACACCCTTGTATCAAGATTATTGGGAAGCGAAAAGTTGATCTCCGAAATGGTTTCAGAAACAAAATACCGGTCTTGCTCTACTCCCTCGCGTTCCATTTGCCTGCGCATAAGAGCGGGAATTTTGGTAAGCACTCCCGTGCCTTTGAGATACACTTTGCAGCTGTATTCCGACACCTGATTAAGATAATACTGGCTCAGTCCGATGGCACGCCGCATGATGTAATACGCAGGATCTTCGCCGCTGGCTGTTACTACTACTTCTGGTAAGGCATATTGTTGGTCTTCGAGCACGATATTGACTTCTTTAAAAGCCTCCCCTACTGTTAATGGAAGCACCTGCGTCTGGTAGCCCAGATATTGAAACCGAACCTCATAACTTCCTTTACCCAGGGGTAATTCATAGTGTCCGTCAAAATTGGCTGTAGTGCCATGATGAATTTCTGCTATGTACACGGTAGCAAAGGGTACAGGTTCTCCGTTTTGATTGGTTATGGATCCGCGAATACCGGAAGAAAATACGGAGATATGCACAAGTAAAAAGCAAAAGGAGAACAATAATCTCAGAGAGGAGGAAACATTCATGAGGTTAATATTAGATTTCTAATGATCTGCATCAAAGTTTTTGTACTTTCGTAAGACGCTCACAAATAAAATATGTTACAATGAAGATACTAAACACCCAACAAATACGCAACGCCGATCAATATACCATAGAGAATGAGCCCATTGCCTCCATTGATTTGATGGAGCGGGCTTCCAAAGCTTTTTTTGATGCTATCAAACCCCGGTTGAAAAAGCAGGATACCATCAGGGTGTTTTGCGGAATGGGCAACAATGGTGGCGATGGGCTGGCAGTATCCCGCATGTTGTTGCTTTCGGGATACCAGGTACATACCTATAAAATAGTTCATTCGGAAAATGCATCTCCTGATTTCCAGACCAACGAAAAACGGCTGCTTAAACTCAAAAGGGCCCGCTATCATGAAGTGCATACCCAGGAAGATTTCCCGGAAATCAAACCCGCCGACATCGTTATTGATGCCATTTTCGGAAGTGGCCTTAGCCGTCCGCTGGAAGGATTTCCGGCTGAGGCAGTAAAGCACCTCAACGCTTCGGAGAGTATCCGCATCGCTGTGGATTTGCCTTCGGGATTGTTTGCCGAAGACAATACAGGCAATATCAGCGAGAATATCTTTAAAGCGCATTTCACATACACCTTTCAGCTGCCCAAACTATCTTTTATGTTTCCGGAGAACGCCGTTTATCTGGGTCAATGGCAGGTGCTGAGTATTGGTTTAAGTGAGGAGTTTATCGCTCAGGAAGAAACACCCTGGCATTTCATGCTGGATGTGGACCTAAAGCCTCATTATCGTTACCGCAACAAGTTTGATCACAAGGGCACTTTCGGGCATGGATTGCTCATTGCCGGCAGCTATGGCAAAAGCGGGGCTGCATTGCTTTCTGCCAGGGCAGCCCTTCAAATGGGTCCGGGGTTGGTTACCACTCATGTTCCCGGGGCAAATTACACTATCCAGCAGCTGGGCTTGTCCGAAGGGATGGTATCTGTTGATGAAGATAACCACCATTTTACCGGCATAAAAGACATTGGCCCATACAGCACTATTGGGATAGGTCCGGGACTTGGCAAAGAACCGCAGACGCAAAATGCCCTGAAGCTGCTTATACAGAACACCACACGTCCGATGGTACTGGATGCCGACGCCCTGAATATCCTGGCGGAGAATCCCACCTGGCTCTCCTTCCTGCCTGCAGGAAGCATCCTTACCCCGCATGTAGGCGAACTGGAAAGACTATCCGGAAAAAGCAACAGCGGATGGGAAAGGCTGGAAAATGCGCGGGAAATGGCTTTCCGCTTCAAATGTTATGTGGTGCTCAAGGGAGCGCATACCGCCGTGGTATGTCCTGATAAGCAGGTTATATTCAACAGCACCGGCAATCCGGGAATGGCCAAAGGAGGATCGGGCGATGTGCTTACCGGGATGATCCTGGGATTGCTCACCCAGGGGTATTCTCCCCTTTTCAGCTGCATGGCCGGGGTGTTCCTGCATGGATTTGCCGCCGACCTGGCCGTGAAGAAAAAACCCATGGAGAGCCTCATGGCCTCTGATATCATTTCTTTTATCCCCAGAGCGTTGGGCAAGGTGTTTTACTAATATTTTGTTTTTTTATATGCACAAGAGAATGATTTTCGAAAAATGAGAATCTAACATTTCCGGGAGTGATAAATTTGAATTTGGCTACACTATTGATGATTTTCGTGAAAACAAGTGTTCCATCTGGCAAGAAGGATAAATCAACTATATTGACTTTACAGTAGTGAGATTTCTCAGCGCAAGCGCTTCGAAATGACACGGCTTATTTGGCCGAGGGGGAGAGAATGGCGGCGCTTCGCGCTGCCATTCTCTCCCCCTTTTAATCCTTTGGTGCATTGTCATTTCGACAGAGCAAATGCGACGGAGAAATCT
>RECE01000036.1 GCA_007694165.1 Bacteroidota bacterium | reverse complement strand
AGCCTTGGGCTCCCCGACACAATTATTGGCGTTGCCATTCCGGATCTCCAGCGTGAGTTTGGAATACCTTTGGCTTTCGGTGGGCTTTTGTCTATGATTGTAATTTGCGGAACAGTAATTTCAAGTTTTCTCAGTGACAGAATAATCAAAACATTCGGCACAGGCAAAATAGTCTTTATTAGTTGTTTGATAACGGGGCTTTCCCTTTTGGGCTTTTCTCTCTCTCCATCTTTTTATTGGCTACTCCTGTTGGCTTTACCCCTCGGATTAGGCGGGGGAACAGTGGATGTGGCTTTGAATAGTTATGTGGCACATCACTTCAGGGCACACCATATGAACTGGCTTCATAGCTTCTGGGGTGTTGGGGCTACTTTAGGCCCGGTTATCATGTCTTTTCATCTTATGCACAGCTCCTGGCGATCAGGCTTTGGTACGATTGCGATTGTGCAGCTATCCTTTGCTTTGGTGCTTCTTCTTTCTCTTTCTCTATGGAAAAAGCATAAAGAAATTAAACACGATACCCATCCTGTGCAGGGAAACATCTTTCGTATCCCCGCGATTCCTTATGCTTTAACTACCATGCTCATCTATTGTGCAGTAGAAATCGGGACGGGCTTATGGGGAAGCAGCTATTTGATTGCAGTAAAAGGTTTTGAAATTGATACTGCAGCAAAATATATCGCACTCTATTATTTGGGTATAACAACGGGGCGTTTTCTATCGGGATTTATCTCTTTCAAGCTTAATAACACTCAATTGATACGATTGGGGATTTTGTTGGCTCTTTGCGGGTCTGCAATTCTATGGATAGCAACATCAATGCTTATTGTAGGTGCGGGGGTTGTTATCATCGGCCTGGGACTTGCGCCCATATTTCCATCCATGATTCACGAAACACCCAATCGATTTGGGAAAAATGCATCTCAGAGAATTATTGGCTATCAAATGGGATTTGCCTATATGGGCAGTGCGATAGTACCCCCTGCCCTTGGAGTTTTCTATCAGCATTTGGGATTGACTCTATTTCCTGTAGCGTTACTCGCACTTCTTTTGATATTGTTAGTAATTACGGAAAAGTTAAACCGTCTTACAACTTGTCGTTGAAGCACAAAGTAATATCTGAAGAGGCATATTGCATCAAAATGAACCGGTGTTGGGTAAGGAATCCGTTGGCTGGAAATTGCTCTGCAAGTTTCCAGTTCCTGCCGATCAGGAACTTCCAGCTCCCGAAAGCTTTCGGGACTGGAAGCTTCCGGGTTCAAAGCAACCAAACCCGAAGCTTCCGGCTTCATAAAACCCTTACAGCTTATTGTGCCTTTATGGCATCCACCGGATTGCGGCGGGCAGCCCTGAAGGTTTGCCATGAAACCGTTACCATTACAATCAGGATGGAGATTGCAGCTGCCGATATCAGGTATATTACCGACATGCTGATACGATAGGGAAAAGCCTCAAGCCAGCGTTCCATCAGGTACCAGGCTATGGGTGAAGCAATGATACTGGCCAGCAAAACCCATTTGATGATATCGGTAAATAGTACCCGAATGATTTGGAAGGTTCTGGCTCCCAGGATCTTCCGTACCCCAATTTCGCGGGTGCGGGCCATGATGACATAAGAGCTCAATCCCAGAATACCCAGCATAGCAATGATGATGGCAAGCAGCGACGCAAAGTTTAGTATCGTATTATTGTTTTCTTCCTGCCTGTACATATTCCGGAAATGGTTTTCCAGATACCACTCGCGAAATACAAAATTGGGGTCGAAAGCCTCAAGGGTATTGCCTATATGGGCAAGGGCTTCCTCTTCGCGTCCATAACTTAGCTTTACGGCAATATGATAGAAGCTTTGAGCGTAAGCGCTAATCACCAGGGGTTCTATCTGGTTTTTGAGGGAGGATGTGTGAAAATCTTCCACCACGCCAATGATGCGCCCATTGCGGCGCCACATCACAATTTCTTCCCCCAGGGGCTGATGCAGACCCAATGCCTTCACAGCGGTTTCGTTGAGGATGAAGTTCTGCAGATCGCTTTGATCATCGAAATCGAACCAGCGCCCATGTTTGAGGCGAATGCCATAGGTAGTCTGAAAGTCTTTTCCTATCCTGTATTCCTGGGAAGATATGCTCATGGTTTCCGGGTCTTCGGGTTTTCTTAGTGACATGCCACTGCCGCTGGTCCCGGGAAAAGCCTGCGAAGAACTTACACCCTCTATGGCGGTGCTGGAGAGCAATTCAGACTTGATGGACTCAAAGCCACCGATGATTCTGTCGGTTAACCCGCTGACCACAATAATATTGCGCGATGAAAAGCCCAGATCCGCGTTTTTCATGTATTGGGTTTGACGGTTGAATACCATCACCGAAACAATCAATACCACCGATATGGTGAACTGTATGATTACCAAAATGATGCGCAGCAAGGGAGCTTTGTTGCCTCCCCGAGCTTTACCCCTGAGGATCTCCACAGGCTGGAAACGTGAAAAAACGATTGAGGGATACGCCCCAGCCAGCATTCCGATGATAGGAGCAAATGCAACAATGAAGAGCAATTGAGGAAGGTCCATCATTCCAAACAGGGAAAGTTTCCTGTTGAGCAGTGAGGCAAAAGGATTCATCAGCAACTCCGCCATCACCAGGGCAAGTAACAAGGCAATGCAGCAAACCATTATGGCTTCGCCCATGAACTGGCGAATGATCTGAGCCCTGCCTGCCCCTGAAACCTTACGTATGGCAGCCTCAACCGCACGTTTCTCTGAGCGGGCTGTTACCAGGTTGATGAAATTGATTACTGAAATGAACAGGATAAACAGTGCCACTGCAGCAAAAATATAAATGAGGGTTTTGTTTCCTCTTTGCCCCATATCATAGCCGTATCCCGGCCCAAAATGTATCTCATGCAGAGGCTGAAACTCATGGCTGAGCGCATCGCGGTAGTTTTCGCCAAAAATCCCGGCAATATGATCCTGCAGTGCGGGCCTGATGGCTTCCTGCTGCTGGTCGGTTAATGGATGCAAGGTCTGAAAGTATAAAAGGATATCATTGCTGAAGGTTCGCGAATAGTTGCGGTCGTAGGACTCGTAGCCCTGCAGTGCCGAAAACTGCAGATGGGTGTGCGTGGGAGGATCTAGCAGAAGGGCTCCTATACGAAGAGGGACAAAACGGGAATTGAGCCTTCGGTGTAGGGTGTCCAGGAAGTATTGTTCCACCTCAATGGTTTTGTCTATCACATCCGTATGTCCGAAAAGTTTGTTGGCAAGGCCATGGGTAAGAGCCACAGAGCTTGGATCGGAGAGGGTCTGGCTCAGATTTCCTGCCAGCACCGGAAAATGAAAAATCTCTTGGAAAGAGGGGTCTGTCATCAGAAAATCTTCATGCTCGAACACTCTGTCGTTTATCCGAATTTTATAAGCCTCAGGTTTGATGCGCACACTCCGGGTCACCTCCGGAAATTGCTCGTCAAGCAGTTGTGCTATACCGGGGAGGGTGCGTGGAAGTGCAGAGGAGGCTTCATGACCAAAAAAGGTAACGACCCTGTATGTGTTTTCTCCTTTGGGGTGAAACCTGTCGAAAGATGCTTCATGCCTGATGTAGGTGGAAAGCAGGATAAATGCTGTGATGCTTACAGAAAGCCCGCAGATGTTGATAAGACTCAGTCCTTTTTGTCTCCATATATTGCGCCAGGCAATTTTTAAGTAAATGAGCAGCATAATGTTTTGGGTTCAGGTTTTAACTGTTTTAGAATACTACTGCATGAATAGGCAGGACGGCAGGGTTGTCAGGCTTTTTCCGCTGGAGTGGTTTTTTTAATGTATTGAAAATTATGCCATTGTTTTTAATGTGCATCAAGTCAGTAAGATGGGTTGGTGTGTTTTCGCTATTTGCGCATGTTTAATACAGTGTGGACGAATTATCTGTCCTAAAACGGACAGTATTGTCCGTTTTGGGAGCAATACTATTGTAATACTGAATTGCTGTTTTGGATTTGGGAGTGGAATTAATAAACCCGGAAGCTGGAAAGTACGGGGTGAGTATTTAGATTCTCCTCCAAGCCCCCAGCGTGGGCAAATAGCAATTAGACACGCAATATGGTTAGAAGAAATGAGCACCCCAGAGTGGGTGCAATAGAAGAAAAAAAAGGATGCAAATTGATAAGCCCATATTCCACCCCGCTGGGGTGGGATAGAGTCGGTGATGGCTGATTTTACTATCGATATGTCACCCCTCCGGG
>RECE01000037.1 GCA_007694165.1 Bacteroidota bacterium | reverse complement strand
TATGTGGCTGTAGTTACGAAGTTAAACAACAAGGGGAGAGGGGTTTGACCTGCACGGTTTAGCTACAATAGCGAAGTGTGCAGATTTCAAAGAACTTTGATCTTTTCGGGAGATAACTCATTGCTAGCGACAGCAATAAGCAAAGGGCTCAAAACAGCAAAAAGAGCAAATTTAACCAAGCTATAATAGAGGGCCAGGTTGCCTTTATTGACAACAAGTTGCAGGAATACTACCATCACCCTGAGTCATTAGAAAATGAGCAGAACTATGAAAAAAGTAAAACCCTTTGCCAGGCCATTGCCGAACACCCCTTTGGGACTATCAAGCGGCAATGGGGTTTTAACTACATACTATACAAAAAGGTTTGGACAGAGCCGTTGCCGATATGGGTTTTATGTTTATAGAATACAACCTCAGGAGACTAATCAATATTTTGGTTAAAGATGCATTTTGCAAATACCAGATTACACGTGTTTTGCGAGCGATGTCGCTTTTCAAAGCCATCATATGCAGTTTTTCCGGAATTTTCGTCCTGACATTCTCTGTCGGTATTCACATGAAAAACTTAAAATTTTCTTTCGATATGTTTATATTTGGAAAAAATTGGGAAATCCCGATGAGGTTATGAGACAAACGGCCGTTATGGGCAAGTTTAAGTATTGCGTCGTGCTAAAATAGGTTGACACTTTTTTGCAAAAGAAAGAAAGGACAGTCAAAATGAAGAGAAAAAATTTAGCGATTTTCTGGTGCAAATTTCTTTTTTTGATCTTTACTATTTCACTTTCCTTCAGCGGTAATTTAAAGGCAAATGACTTTGGGCAGGAGTTTGCAATTTATTTAGAAGAAAAAGTTCCATTAGTATTGAAACGTTATGATATACCGGGAGCCACAATTGCCCTGATTGAGAATGGAGAAATAAAAGCAATACATGCTTATGGTTATGCAAATATTGAGCAAGAAATACCGATGGTTACAGATCATATATTTCGGGCTGAATCCATTACAAAGATGTTTACGGCCTGGGGTATCATGAATTTGGTTGAATCAGGTAAGATAGACCTGGATAACCCGGCAGAAGACTATTTGACAGGATGGAGTTTTTCTGATACCGAATTTAATGACAGGGAAATCACAATAAGAAAGTTGCTTAGTCATAGTTCGGGGCTTCCTTTTGGCATTTATAACACTTACACACCCGGGGATGAAGGGATGCCTTCTTTAAAAGAGAGCTTGTCAGGAGAAGCAGGTGCCCCTGCTGCTAAACCAGTGCAGGAACCAGGTACTTCATTCATATATTCTAATCCGGGATTTGGAGTGCTTGAATTGGTTATTGAGGAAGTTTCTGGTGATAATTATGCTGATTTTATGGAGCGTGAAATCTTAGATCCATTGGGAATGAATAATTCTGCATTTTACAGGACGCAAGATTTAAGTTCTGGTATGGTAACAAATTATGATCAGAACAAAGAACATGTCCAACCTTACATCGAACCAGTTAAAGGACATGGTGAACTTCATACAACAGCAGAAGATTTAGCCATATTTGTTGCTGCCTGGATGGAAAATTTACAAAGTGAAAAGCCAGGGCGAGGTATAATACTGCCGGGAAGTATTCATCAGCTTCATTCACCGGAGATAAAAACTGCCGGAATGTATAAATACTTTTCAGACAGTTATGGCTTAGGCCACTTTGTTGAGAAATTGCCCGGAGGGCAACAGGTAGTTTTTCATGCAGGTGAAGGAGCAGCGGGCGTGAATATAGTATGTGGAATACCGGAAATGGGAGTGGGAATTATTATACTGACGAATAGCAAAACAAGTTGGCAATTCCTGGCTTCTGTTTTGGAAAATTGGATTGATTATCTGGGAGTAGAATGGAAAGGTATAAGCCATATATTTAGTATGGCAAAAATTGTCGGCTGGGTCGCATTGACTTTGTTTTTCGGTGCTTCCCTCTGTCTGTTTTGGAGTTTAACAAGAGGGTTTTTACGGGGTCATCGTATATTCAAGCCTCTGTCGGGGCCAGCACAGATTTCTCGTTTTATCCGGGCTGGATTAGCCATTTTTATTATGGGAGTTTGGTGGGGAACATCAGTAAAAGAGATTCTTTTTTGGTTATTACCCAATTTATCTTTTTGGCTACAAATATCTCTTTTGATATTTTCTTTGCTTTTACTATTTTCGGCAATGTTTGCTAAAGAATCTAAAAATGTAAACGTTAAGGTTTAATTAATTGAGGAGGTAATTATGATTGCAAAAGAACTTAGGCATTATTTTTTGTTTTTCGGTCTTTCAGCTTTGTTTATCCTTACATCTTGTGAAGATAAAGATATAATTGTTCAAAGCTTGTTTGATTTAGCCGGAGCGCCTCTTGAGTATGACGATAGCCAGGCAACAAAATTCATCAATGTTGCTGCAGCAACCATTGAAGTTTCAAAGAATAAACCGGAAAACCGGGCTAAGATCAGGCAAACAATTATTCATACCATGGAAGAAAATCCTGAAACAGAACTGATTCTTTTTGGTGAAACTATTTTAGGGTGTTGGTATGAAGATGAAAACCCTCATGCCTATCAGCTGGAAGTGGCAGAAACCATTCCCGGCCCATCAACTAACAGCATCGCTCAGCTGGCAGATTCGCTGAATATTTATGTGGGTTTTGGTATTTCTGAATTAAAAGAAGGAAACCTGTTTAACAGTCAGGTAATCATTAACCCAGATGGTGATATCGAAGCCATATACAGAAAGTTTACCATGACAAAAGAGGATAAAGAAAGTGGATTCACCCCTGCTGAAAAAATACCGGAAAATGTAAAAACCGTAACGATAAATGATATCAAATTAGGCATGCTTGTTTGTGCTGATGTGCGAAGTTACTGGCTTGCCAATCAATTGGTTGGTAAAGAGGTAGAGGTAATACTGCATAGTCTGGCAGCATTATCACCTGAGTTTCCCATTGATGCAATAAGCAGGCAATTTAATGCTTGGGTGGTTTTTGCCAACAGATATGGTGGCTGTGGTGATTTAAAATATAGTGGTAATACTTTCATCTCAGACCCGGCGGGCAATATCAGGATTTCCGGTGGAGGAGAAGAGGTGGTTTTAACATATAGAATTGGGGTGAGGTGAAACATCCATGACAAACTCTCTGACACACGACTTGTCTCGCCAAAGCGAGAGGAGGATGTTTATAAAAGGATGTTCCTCCGCATAGTCGGGACAGGCATGTGACCCATAGAAATTAAATTCTAAACACATGAATAAAATAATTTGTTTCTTTATTGCTGCTCTTACTAATAGTAGTCTGAGTGCACAGGATGATACAACCCAATCTTACAATTGGTATATGGGTTTAAATCCCCTTTCATATGCTTCCTCGTTTCGAATCAAAGAACCTGTTAAGCGAATCGCTGCAGTTGTAAATGGGTATGAGTATGGATTTAACATTGTAGCAGGGCGCTCTTTTTCAAACCATTTACAGGCAGAAGGTCGTCTGTCTTTGGGTAAGGTCAACCGGGCAATCTTTGTCGGACAGTTTGCTGCGGGAATAAACTATTTTTTACTGAACTCATCTAAAAATAATAATAACAAAGGACTTTATGGTGGAGTGTTTTTGAAATACTGGGATTATTATAATCAGTTGACATCTATTCACTTTCATAATATTTCTCCCTATGCAACATTTGGTTTCCGATGGAATAAAGAAAGGTGGTTGTTCGATTTGCGCATGAAACAAACCATAGCAGTACATTCCTGGACAAGCATAGAGCACACGAAATCAGGTACTGCCTGGTTTTTTTCACCTTATCCCGAGTTGATAAGAGTGCTTCCTGTTTTAAACTTTACGATTGGATATCAATTTTAATACTTTGTAAGACATTAAAAAAAAAGGTCATAATCTGGTACAGCCAACAATAGTGGGGTAGCATGGGGTTCGCTGCACCGCGTGGGTTTTCCCGCGAATGCGGAAAAGCCGCAAATTCGCTACTGTGGCTGCATCAGGGACATTGGCCATAAAGTTAAAAGACAATCAGCAATATATGATAATCTCAAAAAACTTTACCGGGAACATCAGAATATCTCAAATTCTTCGTGTAAGGATACCTTTCACCAAGGTAGAAACTTCACGAGCAATTATAGCAAGTTGTTAACAGATAGATAAATATGACTGGTTCTGGATAATTTATCCATGATAGCTGAGCTGGAAAAAAAAGCTTAAAACCCCCTCAATGGATGACTTTTTGAATCCC
>RECE01000038.1 GCA_007694165.1 Bacteroidota bacterium | reverse complement strand
CTTTACCTGGTTATTTCTTTAATCCTCCTTTTTTACCTGTCAGCCAAACTCAGGAATTTGTTACAAAACAGGATACTTGCAAGATATAATATTGATATCGGTATCAGACAAGCCATAAGCACCATTGTAAGGTATGTTATTCTTGTTGTAGGGTTGGTAATTATCATCCAAAGTGCCGGTATTGATTTGAGTTTTCTTGCCATTCTGGCCGGGGCATTGGGTGTAGGTATCGGTTTCGGCCTGCAGAATATTACCAATAATTTTGTGAGCGGTCTGGTAATTCTCTTCGAACGACCTGTAAAAGTCGGCGATCGCATTGAGCTGACCAACCCCTCTGGCGAGACTATTAACGGGGATGTAATAAATATATCTGCCCGGGCATCCACCATCCTGACCAATGATAATATTGCAGTTATTGTCCCCAATTCAAACCTGATTTCGTCAACCGTAATTAACTGGAGTTATAATGACCGAAAGGTAAGATTCAGGTTTCCCGTAGGTGTGCATTATAAGGAAGATCCTGAAAAAGTCAGAAAACTTCTGGTGGAAGTGGCTTTGGAGAATAATGGTGTATTGAAAACACCTCCACCCGACGTTCAATTCAGTGGATTTGGTGACAGCTCTCTTGATTTTCTGCTTCGCGTGTGGACAACAAAATTTACTCATCGTCCCGGTTATTTGAAAAGCGAGCTTTATTATGCCATTCACAAAAAATTCAAAGAACATAACATTGAAATTCCCTACCCACAAAGAGACCTGCACATAAAATCAGGGTTGCATCCCTTAGAGAGACCAGAATAATGAGTCCACTCAGAAAAGTTCAATACCCACAGTCCAGCAAATGCGGAAAGCTTGCAACTAACCAAATTTACGAGTCATATGACACTTTCATTTTGATTAATATAAGAAAAATGACTTTTAAGAGTGGACTCAATAATTGAGTTTGCTATTGAATTTTCCCCTTTTCCCGTCGGGCAAACGGACCTTGCCAAAGATTTCCTTTTTGCTTTGCAATTTTTCGTAATTTGGCCGTTACTTTAAGGCAAAATAAAAAGGAAACTATGGACGCGAAGAGCTTACCTGATTTATTTGAAAAAAGCGTAGAACAATTTGAGGATAATACTTTTTTGTGGGAAAAAAGAAATGCCCACTACAAAGGACTCACCTATGGAAAAACCCATGAAAGGGTACAAAAGTATGCAGCAGGTCTGCTGAAAATGGGATTTAAGAAAGGTGACAGGGTAGCTCTTATCTCGGAAGGAAGAAACGACTGGGTGATTTCTGAGCTTGCGCTTTTGTATTGCGGGGGGATAAGTGTACCCTTATCGGTAAAGATAGAAGAAGACATGGACCTAAGGTTTCGTCTTCAGCACTCGGGTTGCCGGGGTATCATCATTTCAGGCAACCACCAGCACAAAGCATTCCGGCTGGCCGATCAGCTGCCCGAACTTGATTTTATCATAGTACTGGACGGGAAGCCCGCCCCCGAAGATGAGAAATATGCCCAACTGGAAAACCTGAAGTTTGACCTGGCAAAAATAACCGGCGTGGAAGAGGTTGTAGCGGCAGGAGAAAAATATTTGCAGAAGAACCCCAACTGCGTAAAAGAGATTAGCGACAATCTTTTGCCCGATGATCCTGCCAATATTTGCTATACTTCGGGCACTACCGCCGACCCCAAGGGAATTATTCTTACCCATAAAAACTATCTCTGCAATACCCGTCAGGCAACAGCAATTTTCGACGTTCCTGAATACTATACTTCCCTGCATATTTTACCCTGGGATCACTCTTTCGCCCACACAGTGGGTATCTATACGCTCATGCTGCAGGGAGCAAGCCTTGCATCACTCAAGTTGGGCAAAACCCTCAACGAGACCCTTCGCAACATCCCCATCTGCATCAAAGAGGTAAGACCTTTTTTCATGCTCAGCGTACCGGCACTGGCCAAAAACTTTAAAAACAACATTGAAAAAGCCATTGCCGACAAAGGAAAAGTTACCAACTGGCTTTTCAACACAGCTTTAAAAACAGCCATCACCTACAACCGTGAAGGCCACAACAAGGGCACCGGAATGCGGTTCCTTCTCAAACCTTTCTATGCACTTTTCGACAAAATTTTATTTTCTAAAATCAGGGAAAACTTTGGCGGACGCCTGAAGTTTTTCGTGGGTGGAGGTGCACTGCTGGATATCGAATTGCAGCGTTTTTTCTACGCCGTTGGATTTCCCATGTTCCAGGGATATGGCCTCACCGAAGCCGCTCCCATCATTTCTTCCAATACCCCTGATTTTCACAAGCTGGGCTCATCAGGAAAGGTAGTCCCCTTTCTGGAATTAAAAATCTGCGATGAAGATGGCAATGAAGTGCCTGTCGGAAAACAGGGCGAAATCGTGGTAAAGGGTGACAATGTGATGGCAGGATACTGGAACAATGAAACTGCCACCCGGGAAACCATCCGCGAAGGCTGGCTCTATACCGGCGACCTGGGATACCTGGATGCTGACGGGTACTTGTATGTACTGGGAAGAAACAAAAGCCTGCTTATCTCGGGCGATGGCGAAAAATACAGCCCCGAAGGGATTGAAGAGGCCATGGCCGACAAATCCTCCTACATTGACCAGATAATGCTCTATAACAACCAGAATGCATATACCGCTGCGCTGATTTATCCCAATAAGAAGAGCCTCAATGAATGGGCGCAGAAGAATCATTTTGACTTAGAAAACGAAGACGGACAAAGAGCCATATTGCTGAAAATACAATCGGAAATTGACCGTTTCATGCCGAAAGGTGACATGGACAACCTGTTTCCTGCACGCTGGCTCCCCAGTGCTGTATGGATCATGACCGAAGCTTTCTCAGAACAAAACAAAATGGTCAACAGTACCATGAAAATTGTGAGACCGGCCATTATTGAATTTTACAAAGATTCGCTGAAGTATCTTTACACCCCGGAGGCCAAGGATATCTGTAACAAGAAAAACATGGCCAATATTGAAACCCTGTTTGCGGGAAAAAAAGAACAACCCTGACAAAAGAGCATCAAAACAGAATGACTGACAACATCCGCAATATATCCATTGCCCAATATACCTATGAGCTTCCTGAAGAAAGGATTGCTCTTCATCCTCTTGACAAGCGGGATGAGTCCAACTTATTGATTTATAAAGACGGGGACGTCAGCAAGGAGGTTTTCAAAAATATCTCTTCCCATTTGCCGGGTGCTTCCCTGATGGTGTTCAACAACACACGGGTTGTGCAGGCACGTTTGCTGTTTCGCAAACCCAGCGGCGCATGGATTGAGATTTTCTGTCTTGAACCGGCGGGCACTATCCGCGATATCCAGTTGGCATTCCAGGACAGGGGAAGAAGCAGCTGGTTTTGCCTGGTGGGCAATGCAAAAAAATGGAAGCAGGGAATTTTGGATCTCACGGTGGATGAAAATCTTACCCTTTCCGTAGAAAAAGGAGAAAGAATCAGGGATGGGTATATCATCCATTTTCAGTGGAGCAGCCAACAATCTTTTGCTGAAGTGCTTGATGTGGCAGGCAAAACCCCTCTCCCACCCTACATTGGACGCAAAGCAGAAAAAGACGACAAGCACCGCTACCAGACCATCTTTGCACGCCATTCGGGATCAGTGGCTGCTCCCACCTCGGGTCTGCATTTTACCGACAAGGTAATGGAATCGCTGGAGCAGCAACACATTGAAAAAACCTGGGTAACCCTTCATGTCGGTGCCGGAACATTCAAACCCGTTTCTTCTGATACCATTGGCAACCATGAGATGCACCACGAGCAAATCATCGTGCAAAAAGAAACCATACAGGCTCTGTTAAACCATTGTCAAAGCAACATCATCAGCGTGGGCACCACATCGCTGCGTACCCTCGAAAGTTTGTACTGGCTGGGTGTGAAACTGAAAAGCGGATACACCATCCCCGAAAGTGGCTTCGTCATTGATCAATGGGAACCCTATACAAAAAACGAGCACCACTCCATTTCCCCGGCAGAGGCCATGGACACCCTCCTGGAATATATGAGCCGAAATGCAATGACCCATATCCATGGAGAGACCTCCATGATCATCGTTCCTGGTTACAAAGTAAAAATGGCCAGTGTACTTGTTACCAATTTCCATCAGCCCGGCAGCACCTTGTTGTTGCTGGTTGCCGCATTCTGCGGACAAGACTGGAAAAAGATCTATGATTTTGCCCTGGACAACGACTTCCGGTTCCTAAGCTATGGTGATAGCTGCCTGCTGTTTAGAAATGACGGG
>RECE01000141.1 GCA_007694165.1 Bacteroidota bacterium | reverse complement strand
ACTAAATGAAACAAAAAATCTCCTGCAAAAGCAATAATTATAAAATAATTCAACAAATTGGCTTATTTTTACATTCCACCAAACATAATTACTGATTAACAGAAGATCTTCAATAGTTATAATAGTTCTGAAAATCCGGCAACCTATGAAGCTCAGAATAAAGTTCATCGCAACACTCCTCTTTACCTTGGTTATCATTGTTATTCTTAATATGCGGTTGGGCCAGCTTCCTCCCCTGGGGAAATTTCTGGATCCGGTAAACGGCATCTGGCAAAATGCACTGATTCGTGATATCCCCAAAGATGCAGACATAAAACTGGACAAAATTACCGCAGAAGTAACCATTGTTTTCAATGAAAGAGGGGTGCCACACATCTTTGCCCAAAACGATCAGGACTTATATTTCGCCACCGGTTATGTAATGGCCATGCACAGGCTTTGGCAGATGGAGTTTACCACCCATGCCTCCATGGGCAGGCTGAGTGAAGTTATGGGTGAGCGTACCCTTGAATTTGACCGCTACCTGAGACGGCTGGGTATGGTGTATGGTGCAGAAAAGATGCTTGAGGCTGCTGCCGAAGATGATGCCACCATGGCCATGCTCAATGCTTTTTCGGCCGGAGTGAATGCATGGATAGAACAGTTACAGCCCAAACATTATCCTTTTGAATACAAACTACTTAATTACGCCCCGGAAAAATGGTCGCCCATCAAAACCATGGCCCTGGGAATGAGCATAAACCGCACCCTGAGCAGCAGCAACAATGCACTCAGGCTATCTTACCTGAAAGCAGCATGGGGTGAAGATGCCATCATTGCACTTTATGACGGCCAGCCCAAATTCAATGAACCTGTTATTGAGAAGGGAAAAAAGTGGAATTTCAATTTGCAGCCACCGGCACGACCCGAAAAATTGTTTTTATCCACTTTCATAAGCGATGAATTGATAGAAGAAAGAAACCCCGACACAGGAAGCAACAACTGGGCTGTTGCAGGCAGCAAGACACAGTCGGGGAATGCACTCTTCGCCACCGATCCACACCTGGGCCTTACCTTGCCCTCCATCTGGTACGAGATGCAAATTCATGCGCCGGGAATCAATGCCTATGGCGTCACATTTCCGGGGGTACCTTCCATTATCATGGGCTTTAACGAGCATATGGCATGGGGCAATACCAATGCCGGAAACAAAGTATTGGATATTTACGAAATCGAAATCAATGAAGAAAGGACCCATTACCTGCACGATGGGCAATGGCTGCCCCTAAACTTCAGAACAGAAGAATACCGCATCAGGGGAGGTAAAACCCTTACAGACACTATTCCCTGGACTCATCATGGCCCCGTGATGTACCAGCAGGGTGAAACACCGTTGGCATCCAACATACCGGTAGCCCACGCTATCAGCTGGACCGCCTATCATACGGGCAATGTAATAGCACCCCTCAAAGCCATCAACACCTCTGAGAGCACCACAGATTTTCGCAAGGCATTGTCAGCAATGAATGCACCACCCCAAAACTATGCCTTTGCCAGCCGCAACGGGGATATCGCCATGCAAACCAATGGACTGTGGCCCCTGAGATGGGAACACCAGGGAATGTTTATCAGCGACGGGCGCGACCCGGTCTATAACCTGGAAGATTATATCCCCTTTGAAAACCTGCCTCATGAAATCAACCCTGCCAGGGGCTTTGTGAGCTCTGCCAACCAGCAATTTACCGACAACAACTACCCCTACTGGTACGGCTGGTTTTTCGCCAGCCCCGCCAGGGCTTCCGTAATTAACAGTACTTTGCGCAGCATTACGGATGCAACAATTGATGACATGAAAAGTCTGCAATTGAATGCGGATGCTTTCTGGGCAGAGAAATACCTGGTTGCCATGGTTGATTCTGCAAGGTTGTATCTGGCACAAAAACATGAGGCAAAAGAAGGGAGTACTGAAGAAATCATCGACACCTTACTGCAATGGGACAGGATTTTTCACGCTGAAAGCATCGCAGCCACGGTTTTTGAACAATGGAGAAATGAAGTTTTCAACCTTTTGTGGGATCCGTTTCTTGAAACTGTAGGTGGCTTCCGTCCTATGCCTCCACCCATAGATGTTTCTTTCCGGGTGTTGTTTCATGAACCTCCTGCCCGGGTTTATGAAAACCTCCTGGGTGTAAAACCGGCAACGGCAGAATTGCTGGGAAAGAGTCTTGAGAATGTTATCGGCAGGCTGGAAAAAGAACATGGCCCAATGGGAGAAAGCTGGCAATGGTGGAAATTCAATGGCAGCACCATCAACCACCTTATGAATATCAAAGCCCTTAATCATGAACGGCTCAAAGTTGGAGGAAGCAGCCAGTCGCCCAAAGCCATTTCCAATAATCATGGCCCTTCATGGAGAATGGTTGCTGAGCTTTCAGATACCATAAGAGCCTGGGGGATTTACCCCGGAGGGCAGGCTGCCAATCCGGCCACCGCGGGCTACAAGGCTTTCATTGATGACTGGGCACAAGGAAATTACTATGAACTGCTGCTGTTCAACAATCCTGAAGAAGCCGAAAATGAAAACAGTACAACGATCCGGTTGATTCCGGTAAAACAAAAGGATGTAACCCATCCCTGACATTTGAACCCTGAAAAAAAGAGACTATGAAGTGGATTTTAGTGATTATTCTGGCCATCGTTTTGCAACAATTTCTCCCCTGGTGGAGCATTGCCATTGCAGGCTTTATTTATGGATTCTTCATTCAGCAAAGCGCAAAAACAGCTTTTATTAATGGATTCTTTGGCATTTTTATGTTTTGGGGTTCTGTAGCAGGCTACGTTTACTATGTCAACAACGGGTTGCTGGCAGGGTTGCTGGCAGACTTAATGTATATGCCCCCGGGTATTCTTATGGTGGCACTAACCGGAGTTACCGGAGGACTCATAGCAGGGCTGTCATCACTGTCAGGCAAGTACCTCAGAGATCTCAGCCACTTGCAGATTTCGCCCCTGGAAGAAAAATAGTTTCCCTTAAATCAAAATCAAAACTATTTTTTCTGACAGAAGCTTTTATCCACAACTCCTTCATTTGCAAAAGTTTGTTTTTTTAAACAACCTGTCGTAACTATTGATTTTTTTCCTAACTTTAACACACACTAACCACCTACTAACACTTTTATTTTTTCTACGTAAAGTATGTTTTACTCTACTTGCAGGCAAATGACACACCCTCTTTGGTAAGCGATCCTGTTAGGAATCAATGCCCATTTTTCCTCCGGTTGAGCTGCGCCCCACCCCCTGATGCTTTGCCATGCTTCTGACTCTGCGCTATAATAGCGACGATAACATTGAGAACAAACGGAAAAGAGTTAAATCCTTTGAAGCCTGTTACATCTCCAATATATGGCTGGTACTCCCCGGTTCGCATGATTGCGGGCATTTTAAACACAACTTGCTAATCATAACCCAAATTTTAAAACGTACTAACATGAAGACAACTTTTACCTTTTGTCTCCTTTTGGCCTTAGCGCTGACAGGTTACAGTCAGAAAAAGTCTGACATGAAATTTTTGGTTTCCCCGGGGCAGGAAAAGCTAAGTAGCTTTATAGCGCAAACAAGGGAAGTGAAATATTTTGCACCCCATGAAACCCTTGCCATTAAAAATACGGCACAGGCATCTCACATACTTATATCTCATAAAGAAGACTGGAAAAACTGGATATTGTCCGAACGTGAAATACCGGAATATTATCCGGGAACGACCCTGATCAAGGAGTTGGTAAACGGCTACTATCTGGCCGGCGATGATGCCTTTTTTGATTACAGGAAAGCGGTCTATGAATATGATAACGAGCAAAGACCCACAAAAATCGAATACTATTATGCCAACGAAGACAAGGGCTGGGAACTGGTGAACTACATAATTCAGGAATTTGACTTTAGGGGCGATCAGATCTATTATGCAAGCTATTACCGGGACTGGGAAACCAATCAAATGGTTCTGAACTACGGATACAAAGCCGAGGATGAATTCAACCAGAACGATATTCTTGTCAGCAGAACCTGGCTTTATTATGATTGGGGTCAATGGATTCCTGATTACAAGGAGGATTTTATCCTGAATGAGAACAATGTGGTGGTGGAAATTTACTTTGCCTGGTTTGATGATATGATAGATGGCTGGCAATATGACAGCTGGATGGTTTTTACTCTTAACAATGATCAGGAGTGGGCTGAGGCCATTATGCACACAACCTCTGCTTCACTGGCAAAACCCATCTACTTGCTGGGCTCAGGCACCGAGGCAGGATGGAATAACAATGCAGCTCTTGAAATGTCTTACCTCGGCGAAGGAGAGTTTGGCATATTGGCCTACCTGAGAGAAGATGGAGATATGATTAAATTTATTTCTCAGTTGGGCCAATGGGTACCCCAATGGGGATTTGGCGGTAGCGGAGATGAATGGTCCGGGAACCTCTCTTACCGGCCCACAGAATCTGTTCCCGACCCACCTCCTGTTATGATAACGAATCTTGCTCCCGGCGAATATCTGATTTTTGCCGACACTGCTAACCTCTTTTATGACATCTACTCAATGGACGACTGGGATATAATAAAGAAAAGATACCAGAAAAATAAAGAGGAGACGGAATGGATTCCCTATATGAAGGCTACTGATTTGGAATGGTACGATTTTGAGATGCTCAAACCTGAAAATATAGTCATCTGGTATAATGCCAATATATGGAAGGATGCAATGTCAGGCATGGTAAAAGATGAGCCTCTCTGGATTATGGAAGAGAAACAAGTGATGTCATACAACGATATCGGGCTTCCGGTTTCAGAAATTTACTATTACTGGTCAGAAAACTACTGGTTGCCGGAGTACAAGTATGAAACCATCTATGATCATTTGTACAATATTATTTATGAAGGCTTTGAATACTGGGACGAAACCGGCGAAGACTGGATAACAGGCTATGGTATGAAAATTATTTTTTCCCACAACAACAATGGCTCTGTTAACAGCTATACTTTATACTATTATTCAGACTGGGACAAGGGTTTTGTGGAGATTCGAAAATACGATTATTATTATGCCGGAATGCATATGGTTAATATCCTGATTAACCCTGAAAACGCGGGTACAGTTACAGGAGGGGGCAGCTATGGTGCAGGAGACAATGTTTCTCTCGTGGCCACCCCCAATAACAACTTTGTGTTTTTCAACTGGACCATCAACGATGAAGAAGTACATGTTACGCATGAATATGCTTTTATCATGCCCGATAATGACCTCTACCTGACAGCCAACTTTATTCTTGCATCTTCCGTTGATGAACCTGCAAGCAACACATTGTTAATTTACCCAAATCCGGCCAGAGAAAGTGTTTACGTGCAATTGCCTCCCTTAAAAGGTATTGCAGAAATTACTATCTCTGCCATGGATGGATCGGTGGTGATGAAAAAACAGATTGAACAGCCCGATTCAGGCTTTCGGTTGAGCACATCCCACCTCAAACCCGGGGTTTACATACTCAGGGTCAATACAACAGCGCTTACAGTCTCTGCAAGATTATTGATTCAATAACAATTCAGGTACAGGAGCTTTAAGCATAATCACAATCCCCTTCGGTGTTTTTTATCCTTCTTTTTCCCAGAGAAAAAAAGATTTAAGCAGCTGAAGGGGATTATTTTTGAAAAAAAAATAAATCTTCACTACTTTTAAAGTTGGAAAAGCATTTTCTTTCAGGCATGTTCTCAGCCAGTTCCAGAGAGAACCAACCCGTTCATTGCTCAATTTCGAATAACCAAAATTACAAAATATGAAAAAAACATTACTTTTCACCCTTATGATGGCCTTTGCAGCCATGGTATCATTTTCACAGTGGAGCGACGATCCTTCTGAGAACGTCAAAGTGGTAAGCCTTACCAACGAACAGGCCCTGTCCAAAACCGTTGTTGGCCCCACCGGGGATTATTACATTGGATTCTTTTCTCAGGAGGGTGGCAATTACAATGTGCGCCTGCAAAGGCTGGACAGCCAAGGCAACCGGCTATGGGCCGATGAGGGTTTGCTGATCAGCGACCACCCTGCCATGTCGTGGCTTACAGACTGGGATATGACTGTTGACAATGACAACCATGCTATTCTCACCTGGCAGGACATCCGCTCCGGAGGCAACATCAACGTGGTAGCCTATCGGATATCCCCTGAAGGAGCCTTCATGTGGGGCTCCAGCGGAATTATGCTTTCCGACAGCGATGCCTTTGATGCATCTCCAAAAGTTACCATCACCAAAAACAACCATGCTGTATTTGCCTGGCAATCCAACAACAACATCATCAGGCAAAAAGTTTCGGCAGGAGGGGTAAAACAGTGGGGAGACTGGGGCATCACCATGAGCGGTACCAACCGTTTCGCATGGCCTCAACTCATGCCCGCCGGTCAGGATGATGTTTTGATGAAATTCTACGAAGACAGTGGTCCTTCCAATGCTCCCACCCGCATCCTCAAAGTACAACGCTTCGGGTCTGACGGACAGCCCGTATGGACTTCAGAAACCATCATCACTGACGAAGGTACCATACAAGCCTGGCTCCATATTCTCTCTTTTGTACCCGACGAAAACGACGGGTTTTATATTGCATGGCACGATTATACATTATCGGGAACACAATCTTCAGCATGGATTCAGCACGTCAATGCTTCAGGAGAACCCCAATTTGCAACCAATGGAGCCTTGTTGTCTAACCGCAACAACTTCAACCAGTTCAACCCCAAAATAGCCCAACCAGCAGAGAGCGAAGATGTTTTTGTTTTCTGGACTGAAGTAAGCGGCAATCAGAACCAATGGGGCGTATACGGGCAAAGGCTTAACGCTTTGGGGGAAATCAAATGGAGTGAAGCGGGAAAAGAAATTTTTGCAGTGGGTTCCGATAATTACAATCTGTTCCACACCCTGCAAGCAGAAGAAGATATGATAATCATTTATGACAAAAATTACCACCTTTATGCTGCCCGACTCGATGAGAGTGGAGAGTTTGAATGGGAAAATGAGCAGGTGCTTATCACCAATGCCTCTTCGGGTGGTACCCATCCTGAGGTAACGCAACTTTTCAATAACCAGTGGGTGTTTGCCTGGGAAGATGGAAGAACAGGCTCAGCCAACGTTTATGCCCAGAACCTTTTCCCTGACGGCACAATGGGAATAGCCCCTGTTGACCCCGACATTTTTGAGGTAACTTTTAATGTTGACCTTTCTGCTGTGGCAGACTATTTCAATCCGGAACAGGATGTAATATACATTGCCGGCTCCATTACAGAATGGGCTGAACCAGGGAGCGAGCCCGAAACACAAACTATGACCCGTGTTGGCAACACCATGACCTGGACCCTAACCCTCGGGCTGGAGGCAGGTGAATACCATTACAAATACTTTATGAACCAGGGCTGGGAAGGTGGCGAATGGCAAGGTGATCCCAACCGTGTTGTGGTAATAAACGACGACATCACCCTTGAGGATACCTGGTCTCCCTCCAGCATTCGCACCCTTCAACTGACGGCCAGTCCTGAAAATGCAGGTACGCCGGAAGGAGCAGGAACTTACCATACCAATGCTCACGTAACAGTTTCTGCCGAAGCTGCCGAAAACTTTCAGTTTATCCAATGGACCAGTGGTGATCAACAAGTAAGCACAGATGAAATTCATGCTTTTTTCATGCCGGCAGAAGACTATTCGCTTACAGCCCATTTCGAGTTACTGGCTCCTGAAACTTACACCCTTACCCTTGTGGCAGAACCCGAAACCGGAGGTACTGTTGCCGGTGGCGGAGAATATGAAGCGGGGCAGGAAGTTACACTCACAGCAGTTCCCAACCAGGGATACGTTTTTGTTGCGTGGTATGATGATGAAGAAAACGAAATTTCCGTGCAGGAAAGCTTCCAGTTCACCATGCCCCAAACGGATGTAACCCTTATTGCCTATTTCAGTGTTACCCCTTTTGTGGGAAATACAGAAACATCTAAACTGACTATCCACCCCAATCCTGCCAGCAGCAGCTTCACTGTTAGCTCCGGCAATCTTATCCGAAGCATAGAAATCATGGATTTGACTGGAAGAAGGGTATTCCAAACCCCTGTCAGCGATACTCAGGTAAGCATTAATACCTCACTACCCAAAGGTTTGTATCTTGTAAAAGTTTACACGGAGAGTGGCGCTGAGGTAAGAAAATTACAAATCAGGTGATAGTGTCATGAAGAAAAAAAAGAGAGGGATGTCAAAGGCATCTCTCTCTTTTTTTCAGGCTACGTGCTGAAATTCAATAATTATATTTTTTGTTGAAGACGCCACGCGCCATGTATTTACCATATTGACCCCTCAAAACCGGGTACAGTTTAATCCTTGCAAACTCGTTGTTTTGGCGCACGGCCGTGCGCCCTCGTAGTCTCCCTTACAAATTCTTGTAGGCCCGCATGGCCGTGCGGGCCTGGTTGGTGGTTCTAATCTTATAATTCCAACATTGTCCTGAGGGCCTACTGTGGTCAGACGACTTCCGGCTCGTCCGACCACTATTTTTTTTCGTCCTTTTAATGCCCGCACCACCGTGCGGGCCTACAAAGTCGGTTCCTTATTAAGATTTTGCCGCACGGCCGTGCGGCTGGGTGCCTTGATAAAGCATAGGTGGTGGTTTTGAGGAAGGGGTTTTCCAGACCAACACATATTCATTTCTACAAAACACCAGAGCAATATGCACCCCACTAACCCATCACTCATCACACATTACCCATCACACATCTCTTATTACCCATCACACATCCCCCATCACCCATTACCCATCACACATCATCCCCGGCTATTAAAAAAAGACATACACCCTGACAAACATCACCACGCCAAATACAACCAGGGCAATACCTACAATTTTGTTTACCCAGGTAAGAACAGTGATGTTAAGATAGCGGCTTATTTTGCTGGCGACAATACATTTCAGGCTGTCGGTAACAAATACGGTGATCAGTGCAGCGGTAAAGAAAGTAACCACTTCTTTGGTTCCCACGCCATATCGGGCACTTACAAAACTCATAACCCCCAGCCAGAAAATGAGCAAAAAAGGATTGAGTATATTCATGAAAAAGCCTTTCAAAATATAGGAAACATACCCCCCTCCGGTAATGGTCACCTTCACTTCCACTCCACGCCTGGTTCTCACCTTGTATTTTTTAAAAAAGGTAACCAGTCCAAAACCGATAAGAATAAAACCCCCTATGATTCCTACCCAAAACTGGTTTGCTTCGTCGCTGAGAAACTGGATGGCACCCAAATAGCTCAGGGCAATCAGGGTGAGATCGCTTAGGGCAATACCGAAAGCAAAGAGCAAACCTGAATGCAGCCCCCTGTGAATACTTGTTTGCACCAGGGCAATAAAAGCGGGGCCAATCAGAAATGACAGGGTAACACCCAGTATCACACCCTCGTAAAGCGACGTAATCATAACTGTTGCAATTGTTGTTATTCAGTCAGAGAGCTTTTCACAAACGTCTCCCATTCTTCCAGCTGTTTATGTTTAATTACTCTGGGAAACTTATTCTGTGCTCCTTCCTTTCCTTTCATGCGCATCCAGTCATAAAAGACTGTTGATGGAATTACTTCAACAATCACATCCCTGATAGCAGCAATCCGTTCTACCCGGTAGTCATCGTTGAGTACTTTGAGATTTTCATCAATGGCATCGCGAAGCATTGCTTTATCCACAGTACTGTCCGTTCCGATAAACCATTTGTGAGCAAACATACTTTCGTACTTTATGCCTGCAACGGTAAATTCCCTCACTTCTATATTCAGCTGATCCTCGGCCATTTTTACGGCCATATTCATGTTCTCTTGCGAAAGGTGTTCGCCGCACAGGTTAAGAAAATGTTTGGTGCGTCCGGTAATCACAATTTCATTGAGTTCCCTGGAAACAAGTTTTACCGTGTCGCCAATCAGATAGCGCCATGCGCCGGCACAGTTACTTAGAAGCAAAGCATACTCCACTCCGGTTTCTATCTGTGAGATGGTAAGCACCTGTGCATCGGGCCTCAGGTTGCCTTCATCGTCAAAATTGTTTTCGTTAAAAGGAACAAATTCTATAAACAACCCATTGTCCAGCACCAGTTGCATATTCCCTGTATTGGGACGGCTCTGGAAAGCAACAAACCCTTCCGAAGCAAGATAAGTTTCGATATAGGTAAGGGGTTTGCCCAACAATTTTTCAAATCCTTTTTTATAGGGGCTAAAGGCCACTCCCCCATGAACGAATATGGATAGATTGGGCCATATTTCGTGAATGTTATTCACCTTATAGTGTTCAATAATTTTTTCGATGAGAATCTGCCACCAGGCCGGTACGCCAACAATAACCCCAATATCCCAGTCTTTGGCTCTTTTTACAATTTCATTGAGTTTGGTGGGCCAGTCTCTCTCTTTTGAAATGCGTTTGCCGGGTTTGTAAAAGTGCTGAAACCAGAAAGGAATGTTCTTGGTGGTGATGCCGGAAAGGTCTCCTTCGTAGTAGGTTCCGTTGAACTGCAGATGGGTACTGCCTCCCAGCATCAGGATTCCTTTTTCGAAAAACTCTTTGGGAAACTCATACCTGGCCAGGGAGAAAATCTGTTTGATGCTGGTTTTCTTGATGGCCCTGAGCATATCACCGGTCACAGGAATATACTTGCTGGAGGCTTCAGAAGTGCCCGAGCTCAGGGCAAAATATTTCACTTTTCCCGGCCAGGTCACATAGGCTTCCCCGTTGAGCGACCGATACCACCATTCCTTAAAGATTTTATTGTAATCGTAGGTTGGCACCCTTTTCTGGAATTCGGCCACCACATTCTTACTCTTTAAAATCTGATTGAATCCATATTTCTCTCCCATAGCAGTATTGGCTGCCCTTCGAAGCAACTTCTTCAACTCATTTTCCTGAACAACACCAGGGTCAGCTACTTTAAAAATCGCAGGCAATTTGTTGCGAAGAGAGATGGCATGTTTAATTACAGATCCTAAGAAAGGCATATTTTACTTTTTTGTTGAGGTGAAAGAATCAGAACATCTTCAGATGGGAAACCCTGATGGCTGTCCCAAACAAAATTAACAAAAAAAGAACATTTGCATATAAAAAAATGGGTTTTGGAGTTTCCTCATTTTCAGAGCACAATACCAAAACCCACCATCAAATGCATAAAATTATGCGTATTTACTTTACATTTTCAATCCACTGTTTTACGTCTTCCGGCTTTGGGGCGGGCATATCAAGCTTTAGCTTTTTGCGCAATCCGCAAAGCTGGTTAAATACTTTGTTGGGATTGGCATCTTTAAGCGAGGCAGCGTTGGCAAATCCTGCCTTTTGAAATACCGGAATCCACTCTGCAGGAATACCCGCATCTCCCAGATCACTGGTTTCTGATTCTGTGGATGAGCTTTTCTCCGGACGCATCTGCGGGAAGAACAGTACATCCTGGATGGAATTGCTGTTGGTAAGAATCATGGCCAGCCTGTCAATCCCAATGCCCAATCCTGCCGTGGGGGGCATTCCGTGTTCGATGGCGCGCAGGAAATCCTCATCAAGCACCATGGCTTCGGGGTCGCCGCGACGGCCCAGTTCAATTTGCTCTTCAAATCTTGCGCGCTGATCCACCGGGTCGTTAAGCTCACTGAAAGAGTTGCAGATTTCCTTTCCGTTGCAAACAGCTTCAAAACGTTCTACCAGACCGGGCATCTCGCGGTGCTTCTTGGCAAGGGGCGACATTTCAATGGGATAATCAGTAATGAAGGTGGGTTGAATCAACAGTCCTTCACATTTCTCTCCGAAAATCTCGTCGATGATTTTCCCTCTACCCATGGTCGCATCCGTTTCCACTCCCATATCGGCAGCAGCCTTGCGCATCTCCTCCTCGGTCATCTGTGAAACATCTACTCCGGTAAAATGCTCAATGGCACCATACATGGTAAAGCGCTTCCAGGGTCTTTTAAAGTCTATCTCATTTTTGCCCACTTTCACTTTGGTGGTACCATGCATATCAAGGGTAATCTTCTCCACCATCTCTTCCACCATATCCATCATCCAGAGGTAATCTTTCCACGCTACATACAACTCCATCTGGGTAAATTCGGGGTTGTGAAAGCGGCTCATCCCTTCATTGCGAAAATCTTTGGCAAACTCAAATACACCATCGTAGCCACCCACAATCAACCTTTTCAGGTAAAGCTCATTGGCGATACGCAGGTAAAGGGTGGTATCAAGGGTATTATGATAGGTTTTGAAAGGACGGGCAGCAGCACCTCCATATATAGGCTGAAGAACCGGAGTTTCCACCTCCAGGTATTCTTTATTGAGCAGGAAGTCGCGCATAGACTGGATAAGGCGGGCACGCTGTCTGAAAGTATCGCGCACTTCAGGATTTACAATCAAATCCAGGTAACGCTGGCGGTATCTCTGCTCAGGATCCTTAAAAGCATCATACACCTGGCCGTCCTTCTCCTTAACTACCGGAAGAGGTCGGAGCGATTTGCAAAGGATTTTGTATTCTTTCACATGAATGGTGATCTCTCCCATTTTGGTTACAAACACATGTCCTTTTACTCCGATGATGTCACCAATATCCAGTAACCTTTTGAATACGGTATTATAAAAGGTTTTGTCTTCTCCCGGGCATATTTCATCACGATTGAAATACAACTGGATCCGGCCGGAAGAATCCTGCAATTCGGCAAAAGAAGCACTGCCCATGATACGACGCCCCATCAGGCGGCCCGCAACCTGGACTTGCTGAAAAGCATTTTCATCTTCGGGAAATTTTTCCAGGATTTGCTGAGCCGTGGCGTTTATATGGTATTCTTCTGCGGGGTAAGGATCAATGCCCAGCTCTTGTAGTTCGTTCAGAGCTTCACGCCTGAACCTTTCCTGTTCACTTAATTGTAATGACATGTTTATGATATTAACTTTATGGTAGATTATTTTTTTTCCAAACCGGCACGTGCAAAACTGATAAACCTCTGCAAATCTTCTGCTTAAAACTATCCGGGAACCTGTGCCGCTGCTTTCCAAACAACTTGCAAAGATAAGGAATCTAATTTGGAGGAAATACAATATTTTTTTTCTATCTGAAAAAGAATATATAACTTGCAAGTCCATTTGAAATATCAAATTAATCATCCCCAAAATTCAGACACCAATGAGTAAAATCTTTACCAGAGCAATTTCCCTTTTTATTATTCTGTTTATTTTCTCGGCTGCCCAAGGCCAAAGTGAGAAACACCATCGTGTAAACATTCTTCTGGAAGGCAGAGAATTAAGTGAACTGACCCGATTGGGCCTTGCCCTGCCTGCAGTAAATTTCAAAGCCGGAATTTCTATCCAGGGAGAATTATCCGAATCAGAACTCAAACAGATTGCCGACGCCGGTTTTCAGTATGAGATAATCATTGAAGATATGACCCGCTATTACCAGCAGCGCAACGCTGGCATTGATATCGATGAGGTAAACCGGATGATGAAGCAATCATCCAGAAACAGCACCCCATATGCCACCCCTGAAAATTTCATGCTGGGCTCCATGGGAGGATTTCACACCTATGCCGAACTGCTGGACGATCTGAATGCCATGCGGGCATTGTTTCCCGGGTTAATTTCAGAAAAGGAAGCCATTTCCACCAACAGCACTATCGAGGGGAGGCCTGTTTACTGGGTGCGCATTTCCAACAACCCCGAAGTGACACAGGACAAACCACGGGTTCTTTATACGGCCCTTACCCATGCCCGCGAACCTGCATCCATGCAGCAAATGCTCTTTCAGATGTGGTACCTGCTGGAAAACTATGACTCCGACCCTGAAATTCAATATCTTATAGACAACGTGGAGATGTATTTTGTCCCCGCTGTAAACCCTGATGGTTATATTTTTTGCGAAACCACCCATCCCAACGGAGGGTCCATGCACCGAAAAAACAAACGTATCAACAGTGACGGAAGCATCGGAGTGGATCTCAACCGCAACTTTGGATACATGTGGGGGCACAACAACAGTGGTTCTTCGCCCAATCCATCTGCCCAGACTTACCGTGGCACAGGTCCCTTCTCAGAGCCGGAAACAACCATGCAAAAAGAGTTTGCCGAAGAGTATAATTTTTTACTTGCCCTCAACAACCACACTTACAGCGACCTGTTGATTTATCCCTGGGGCTATAACGATCAGCTCACCCCCGACGGTGATATTTTTATCGAATATGCCAAATTCATGACCCGCGAAAACAATTATGTGTATGGTACATGTTACGAAACACTTAACTACTATGCCAACGGGGTTTCTGATGACTGGTTTTACGGAGAACAAACCACCAAAGACAAAACCTTTGCCTTTACCCCGGAAGCAGGCAAACCCAGTGATGGTTTCTGGCCGCAGGTGCACCGCATCGAAGAAATCTGCGCCGGACACACCCACATGAACCTGGGGCTGGCACATCTTGCCCTTTCCTATGCCGAAGTAACCGAATTATCCGGACAGTATATCGCTGAAAGAAATGCAGAAATACCCTTTAAGATCATCAACCTGGGCCAGCAAAGCCCTGCAAGTTATACGGTTTCACTAACCCCCCTAAGCAGCACCATCATCGCTGCCGGCGAACCCGTAAGTTTCGAAAACATGGAAGTACTGGAATCGCATACTTCAACCGTTTCCATCGAGTTGCATCCCAACATCGCTACCGGTGCTGAAGTAAAATTTGTTTTGTCGGTTGACAATGGCCTTTTCACCTGGAACGATACCATAACCAAGTTTTATGGACAGCCCGATGTAGTATTTTTCGACCCGTGCGATAACCTTGACAACTGGACCACCACCTCATGGGGCATCAGCACACAACATGCTTACTCAGCTCCGGCCTCCATTGCCGACAGCCCGGGACAAAATTATCCCAATAACGCAAACACCCATATTACAATAACCCAACCTTTCGATCTGTCAGATACCAACCTTGCCTGGGTGGAGTTTTATACCCGATATGACATAGAAACCAACTGGGATTATGTTCAGTTTATGTATTCTACCGACAATCAGCAAAACTGGACTCCACTGGCGGGGAATCATACTGCTATTGGAGGAAGCAACCAGGATACCGGGCAACCACTTTACCACGGCACGCAGTCGGGATGGGTAAAGGAAGAAGTGGATCTAACCCACCTGGCAGGAGAAGAAGAAGTATGGCTGAGATTCAGACTCATCAGTGATGGCTATATCAATAAAGAAGGTTTCTATTTTGATGATTTCACCCTTTTTACCCTGGAATATGTACCAACATTTTCATTTTACCTTCCTGAAACCATTAGCTTTTTTCAGCACCGGGAAAAAGTGCTTGATTTTACCCAACTTGTTTCCTGGGAACTGGAAGGAGAAGTAACCCTGACCTGGGAAGGAACTGACAACCTTAGCATAGAACTTCTGAACGAAACCAACCTTTCCATTATCAATACTGACCCCTTCTGGACCGGTACAGAAGTAATTGTTTTTGGTATTGAAGATGATTTGGCAACACTGCAACAAAGCGTTGTGATCCAGGTTCTGTCGGTTCCTGCGCCTGTTATTACTCAACAGATCGACGTAGATGTTTTCATCAACGAGCAACTGGCGTTTCTCCCTGAGTTTCTCTTGGTGGAAGATCACCATTTCAGCTATCCTGAAGACTTTACCATTGCGCTTCATGATGGCAACAACTACACTATCGAGGGCGATTTCACCATTGTACCTGAAACTGATTTTACCGGTGAACTTGTTATCCCTGTAATGATCAACAATGGATTTGCTGACAGCGAAGTTTTTGACTTTACCATCCAGGTTCATCCGGAAACATCCATTGACGAAATAGCCGACGACATCCTCATATTTTACAGTAACACAGCAAACAAAATAACTATTGACGCAGGCAAAAAACATGCGAACAGTCGTTATGAGTTATTTGTTTCAGATATCAGCGGGCGGATTCTCCATCAGCAGTCCTTCACAGGTAATGCAACCCTTCATACAGGCCTGTTAAGGCAGGGGATTTACATCATTAACCTGTCAGGAGATATCCATACGAGCAGGAAAATCGTTGTGTATTAACATTGTCTTTTCAAACTCAATTAAAAACGGGGCCTTACAAGGTCCCGTCTTTTTTTTTCGAAAATGATTTAAACAGCCGGATAAGATTAGCTTTACCTTTCTTACCTGTACTCCACGATCCCCCTTGGTAGCAGGATTGTAATGTTTAAATAATTCGTAAATTCGCACATTGTTTTTCTAACCCTAACAAGCTATGGAAAAATCAAAAGGGACTCTCTCCTTTATAGGGCGTATAATCAGGCATATAGCTCCAATACTTTTATGGATGCTGCTTTTGGGATTCACCAATGCGCACAGCGAAACCGGCAATATCAGCCAGCTCAGGCAGGGCATGAGCCAGGATGAGATAGAAAAGGTTATGGGGTCTGCCGACAAGGTTGAAAACGTAGAGCGACATATTTTCCATCAATGGGGACGGGTAATAGTAAGGGAGAATAAAATCAGTGATATCAGGCTTACCGGCAGTTACCGGGACCAAACACCCCTGTGGCGGGGCGACAAATCCGACGATCAGCCCGACGACACCAACAAACTGCTCTACCTTCGAATAGGCACACCCTATTCCCTGATTGAAGAAACAGCCGGAATACCGGATGAGATAGCCCGGGGAAAAGACTGGCATTACCACAAGGGCCGGCAGGTAATAGAAACACAGAATGGGGTTATTACAGCCGTAAACAGCAACCGGCAGGTTGGCCTTGAAAAACTCGACTGGGTAAAACTCAACTTCAGCCCTTTATCCCTGCTGATCATGAACATCACCATTGCGTTTATCATGTTCGGAGTAGCCCTGGAGATAAAACCCGAAAGCTTTAAACAAATCATCAAAGAACCCAAATCCCTGATCCTGGGGATTTTCAGCCAGTTCCTGGCCTTGCCTGCCATCACCTTTCTGTTGATTTATTTCATCCAGCCCACACCCAGTGTAGCTTTGGGAATGATACTGGTGGCAGCCTGTCCGGGAGGCAATGTTTCCAATTTTATGTCATCACTGGCAAAGGGTAATATGGCCCTTTCCATCAGCCTTACGGCTTTTGCCACCGTTGTGGCGGTATTTATGACTCCGGTGAACTTTGCCTTCTGGGGCAACCTGTACTCCGAAACATCCAACATGGTGATTCCCATCCGTATAGATTTTTTCGAAATCCTCAGAACCGTAATGCTCCTGCTGGGGCTGCCGGTATTGGCCGGCATCTGGTTTGCCAGGCAATACCCCGCCCTTACGGCCAAAATCATCAAACCCATCAAAAAGACATCCATGGTGATATTCCTCATGTTTGTGATAGGCGCTCTTCTGGGTAATCTGGAATTTTTCAAAGCTTACATACACCTTATCATGTTTATTGTGATTGCACACAACGCGCTGGCCCTTCTCACAGGCTTCAGCATTGCTTCCCTGGGCAGACTTCCCAAAATGGACCGGCGCAGTCTTACCATCGAAACCGGCATACAAAACTCAGGATTGGGACTGGTGCTTATTTTTAACCCGCGCCTGTTCGACGGGCTGGGAGGAATGGCCTTTATTGCAGCCTGGTGGGGTATCTGGCATATCATTTCAGGTTTGATCATGAGTTACCTGTGGTCAAGAAAACCTCTGCCCGAACAAAAAACCGACTCTATTCACGTACGATCTGAATCCTGACAAAATATGGGTATTGACAAGCCTTCCAAAGCATATTCCCTGCTAAAGGGTTATGTGGACTTTTGCTTTCGAAATTTTTATAAGGTAACTTTCCTGAGACAGGAAACGATGAATCCAAATACCCGGGCCATCTTTGCACCCAATCACCAGAATGCTTTGATGGATCCTTTGGCGGTACTTTCTGCTTTCAAATGGCAGCCTGTTTTCCTGGCCCGTTCCGACATTTTCGCCAACAAAACCGTGGCAAAAATTCTTCGATTCCTTAAATTGCTGCCCGTGTATCGCATTCGCGACGGCTTCGACCAGCTGGCCCACAATGCAGAAAGTTTCAGGCAAACCTTTGATGTGCTGGACAACAATCACCCCCTGACCATTCTTCCGGAAGGGAATCACGAAGGAAAAAAAAGACTGCGCACGCTCAAAAAAGGTTTTGCACGCATTGCCTTTAGCTACCGCCACGAAAACAGGAACAAAAATGACATCAGCATAATTCCTGTGGGTTTGAATTATTTCAACTACCACAAACCGGGAAGCCCGTTACTGATCAGATTTGGAAATCCCATTCCTGTGTCAGCCTTTGACGCGCACTTCCGCGAAAGTCCGGCCATAGCCACCAATGCGTTGCTTAAAACACTTGGGGAAGAACTTCGCCGAAACATGCTGCACATTTCGGAAGATGCTGATTATGATGTCATTGACACATATGTAAGCATGTATGCTTCCATGGCGCTTCAACAGAAGATGGGCCTGCCCGAAATTTTTGACCGGCAAAAAGAGATCATTGAGCAGCTGGAAAGCATGGAAAAAGAAGAACCGGCTCAGTTCAGCAAAGTAAAGGATGCAACAGGAAGGATTCTTGAGCTTCTGCAAAGCCAAAGACTTGCAGTTGATGATGCGGGCCTGGCATTTATGAAAGACAACAACCTGAAAATTTTCTCAGGATTTGTCCTGTTGATTTTAAGCTTTCCTCTGTATGCTTTTGCCTGGATACAGAACCTGATACCCACCCTGGTTTTGCATAATCTTCTGGCGAAATTCAAAGACCCTCATTTTAAAAGCTCAGTGCTGCTGGTGGGTACCATATTTTTGTTTCCTGTGTTTCACGGGTTGCAAACCCTGGCCTTCTGGCTTATCTCAGGTTCCTGGCAATGGTCGCTTTTATACCTGGCCTCCCTTCCTCTTAGTTTTGTCTGGAAGTATTACTGGCAAAGCTGGTTTTCCAATTTGCAGAAAAGGAGAAGGTTATTCCCCATCAAAGGCAAGGTGAAGCGTATGGTGGAGGAGTTGGTTTTGCTTTAGGGGATTTTTAGTTTCAATCAAAGATTTTTCCTTGCCCGGTCGGGACTCTAAGTTCCCGTCCGGGCTAAAGGTTCAGATAAGTGGTCGGACGAGCTGAAAGTCGTCTGACCACGGTGCTGTTAAATAGTGGCAGGGTCACCTGGAGTGGCCCCGTCACAAGGAGGAATTTAGTCCGGGCCGGAGCTCCAGTCCGGGCCGGACGAGTACATTGTACTATGCTGGTGAGGGTATGACTTCAAGTCATACCCTCACTAAAAGGGTGGAAGTCGTCTGACCACGGTGCTGTTAAATAGTGGCAGGGTCACCAGCAACAATTTAGTCCGGAGGCGAACCCCAGTCGCCACCGGACGAGAACCCTTGCCCGG
>RECE01000039.1 GCA_007694165.1 Bacteroidota bacterium | reverse complement strand
CACAGAAATCGTTACCTTATCGGGCAACATGGGTGGATTAACCCTTACCCCGGGAATTTACAAATCAACCTCTTCTCTGGCCATATCCTCAGGCGATCTAACCTTTGATGCAAAAGGAGATGAAAATGCTACATTTATCATCCAAATTGCATCCTCCCTTACCACCACTTCCGGCCGTAAGGTTATTCTAAAAGGTGGAGCATCTGCATCAAATATTTTCTGGCAGGTAGGCAGTTCTGTTACATTCGGAACTACCTCTGTATTTAAAGGAACGGTAATGGCTATGGAATCCATTACTTTCAATACAGGTGCAACCCTTGATGGAAGAGCCTTTGCCCGCACAGGTACCATCGTAATGGAAGCAAACACTATCGTTAAAAAGTAAATCTTAAATACAATTTTATCTCTTTATTCCCAAATGGCGAAAAGAGCAAAGTACCCCTTGTCATTCCTTGTGATTAGGAGGATTTTAAAAAAAAAACAATAATTAAAACCTATGAAAATGAAATTTTTAAATGGTATTTCCCTGCTGGTAGTTCTTTCAATGTTATTTGCAACAAGCTGCAATGATGATGACAGCGAACCCTCCTATGATGCCCCTACTGTAACTGAAACAAGTCCTGATGATAATGCTTTGGATATATCGGTTTCCGGTATTATTACTGCATCATTTAGTGAAGCAATGGACCCTGCATCCATTAATGAAAGTACTTTTACGCTGATGGAAGGAACAAATACTGTAAGTGGTGTAATAACCTATGAAGCTTCCAAAGCAATTTTTACACCTACTAACAATTTGAGTGAAAATGAAGTATTTACTGCTACCATTACCACGGGAGCTAAAAGCAGCAACGATGTAGCACTTGAAAGCGACTATATTTTCAGCTTTACCACCGGAAGTGCACCGGATATTATTCCCCCTGAAGTAAGTTCAACTGTTCCTCTAAATAACGCCACAGGCGTAAGCAGAAACCAGGTAATAAAGGCTTATTTCAGTGAAGAAATGACTTCTTCGACGATAAATTCGACAACATTTTTGTTGAAAAATGGTGCAAACGCTGTTGAAGGTTCAGTAGCTTATGCAGGCACCATGGCTACTTTTACCCCTTCTGAATTTCTTCTGGCAGATGTTACCTATACTGCTATCATAACCACAGGTGCCAAGGATTTGGCCGGAAATCCTCTGGTCGAAAATAAAGAATGGACCTTTAAAACCGGTGGTACTGCTTTAGCATTAGATGCAGTAGATCTTAAATCAGCAGCAAATTTTGTTATCCTTGCCAAGTCAGCAATAACCAATGTCCCTACATCTGATATAACTGGAGATGTTGCATTAAGCCCGGCTGCGGCATCTGATATTTCAGGTCTCGCACTGGTTGCAGTTGGAGATCATGCCACATCAAGCCAGGTAACAGGCCTGGTATTTGCAGCAGATATGGATGTTCCTACACCCATTACTCTTACAACAGCAGTAGAAGATATGATTGCTGCATACAATGATGCAGCAGGTCGTCCTACACCCGACTTCTCTGAACTGGGAACGGGAGATCTGGGTGGTAAAACTTTATTACCAGGGCTTTACAAATGGACAAGCACCGTTTCAGCCCCTTCAGATTTTACAATAGCCGGAGGAGAAAACGATGTATGGATTTTCCAGATTTCAGGAGATCTTTCATTAAGTTCAGCAGCAAAGATTATCCTTAGCGGGGGTGCGCAGGCCAAAAATATTTTCTGGCAGGTTGCCGGATCCGTAGAATTGGGAGCAACATCTCATTTCGAAGGAGTAATAATCTGTCAGACAGGAATTACATTGCTTACAGGTGCTACAATGAACGGCAGAGCATTCGCTCAAACTGCTGTAGTTCTTGATAGCAATGTGGTATCGGAGCCTTAGGATTTCCACTCTGTTTAAAAACAGAATACCCATTTTTTCATAATTCAAAGTGCAGGAACTTAATGTTTCTGCACTTTGTTTTTTTATATCTATTTCTCGTTCTTCTTCTGAATCCATTTGCGGCATGATATTGGAGTAAACTTGCGTACCTTTGCCAGATACAGACAATTCCGAAAAGTCCAGGCAGGTTTTCAAATCATTATTCCACCCTAAATGTAAAACTCGAATGAAATTGTACATTAAATACATGGTTAGCTTGCGATGCAAGACTCTGGTTGAAGAAGAATTGAAAAGACTGGGTGTTAGTTCTCAACATATTATTGTTGATTTGGGCCTGGTTGATATTTTAGAAGATATTACCGAAGAACAGAAGGAAACCTTTAGGGTTAATTTGCTTAGAGCAGGAATGGAAGTGCTTGACGAAAAAAGGAGTTTGCTGATTGAAAGAATAAAAGATGTTATAATTGAGATGATCCATTACACGGACGAGTTGCCAAAGGTCAATTATTCAGATTATATCAGTGAAAAAGTAGGTCTTGATTACAATTACTTATCCAATATATTCTCAGAGGTAAAAGGCACAACGATTCAGCAATTTATCATCACGCATAAAATTGAAAAAGCAAAAGGGATGCTTTTATATGGGGATCACAATCTTACGGAAATAGCATACAGGCTGCACTATAGCAGTGTGGCTCATTTATCCAGTCAATTCAAGAAGGTTACCGGCCTTACATCTTCATATTACAAACAGTTGAAGAGCCGACGCCAGGAAATTTTATCCACTATATAAAATAAGTTGTCATAAAAGTCTTTATGACACATCCATAAGACATGACGAAGTTTTAATGGTTTTCGTTGAGCCAAAGTCGGGACTTTTTTGATGCAGGAAAAAACGGGAGTGTTGTTTTATCTGGATTATTGTTCGATGAACAACCAATTGGAAAAATCACATTATATCCATATCTTTATCCAGAATTCATGGTGCAATGGTAATACCACAATAAGCCATCTATCTGAGTGCTTAACTTTTAACTCTGCATTAAGATGAAGATCATCAACCCTCTATACGACATCGCTTTTAAATACCTGATGCAGGAAGAGCGTTTTGCCAAAAAGGTATTGAGTGTAATCCTGGATTCGGAAGTGGTGAGTGTTTCGTTGAATCAGCAAGAAGCCGTTTATGAAGATAGAAGTAAACTGCTGAGAATTTTCCGGCTCGATTTTAAAGCTATCATCCGCGATTCCAGCGGGAAATCATCCACCGTACTCATAGAACTGCAGAAATCCAGGTTTCCCACAGATATTGAGCGATTCCGGAATTATCTGGGGATGAATTACATTTCTCCCCGGGATAGCAAAGAAAAGACTGCCAAAGAAGAAAATGTGGTATCGGAATCGAAGACAAATTACAACAGCATCTATCCCATTATTACCATTTATATTCTGGGATATGAACTGCCTGACCTTCCTTACCTTGCTGTTACGGTGAATCGGGATGTAATCGATTCGGTGAGTAAAAAGAAAATCAAAACCAGTAGTTTCTTTGTAGAGCATCTGACCCATCAATCGCACATTTTGCAGGTAAATCGCTTGCCCAAAGAGCGGCGCACGCGCCTGGAGAAATTTCTTTCCCTTTTCAACCAGGCCTGGTGCAGCGAGTGGGAGTACATCCTGAACCTGGAAGAAGTGCCCGAAGAGTTTGAAGACATAGCTCGGTACCTGCAGGAGCCAGTATTAGATGAACAGTTTCGCCGCAACCTGGAGTTGGAACGCCAGACCGAGAATGCCTTCTTTGAGCAGGAATCCAAAATACAACAAGAAGAAAAACGCAGGAAAGAAGCCGAGAAACAAGCTGCACAATATCTTGCTGAAAAAGAAGAAGAGCGCATGCAGAAAGAAGCGATGCTTGATAAATTACGAGATTTGGCCAAAATGATGAAAACATCGGGCATGCCCATTGATGAGATTGTGAATGCAACAGGATTGCCAAAAGAAGAGGTGGAAAAGTTGTAATTTTGTAGCTACAGGTAAGCAATAAAAGCAATTCTACGCACTCTGTAAAAACAGAATTACATTAGCATACAAAACAAAAACCGATGAAAATCATCAACCCACTTTACGATATCGCTTTCAAATACCTGATGCAGGAAGAGCGCTTTGCCAGAAAGGTATTGAGTGTAATCCTGGATTCGGAAGTGGTGAGTGTATCGCTCAATCAGCAAGAAGCTGTTTATGAAGATAAAAGCAAACTGCTGCGAATTTTCCGGCTCGATTTTAAAGCTATCATCCGCGATTCCAGCGGGAAAACATCCACCGTACTTATAGAGTTGCAGAAATCAAGGTTTCCCACAGATATTGAGCGATTCCGAAATTATCTGGGGATGAATTACATAA
>RECE01000040.1 GCA_007694165.1 Bacteroidota bacterium | reverse complement strand
TATAACCATATTTTTATGTCTGCAAACTTCACCCTCTTTTGTCCTCAATGCAACTACAGTTTTCCCCGGGGAAAATTTGCTTATGAATGTCAGGAATGCAGTAAAAAGAAAACTCTCACCGCTCCGCCCCCGGGTGTATTGAAGACCATGTACCCTTTTGAGCAAATCATAGAGAAATACAAAGGGGCTCCGCTTTTCACCCAGTTGAAAAAAAACCATTTTCTGGACCTCTTACCCATTGAGAAAACAGAAAGTCTGGGCCCTTTAAAGGTGGGACAAACTCCACTTTATTCTTTTGCAACCGAAAATAAAAACGGAGAGATGTTCCCCTTTTACCTGAAGGACGATTCCCAGAATCCCACTTTCAGCATTACGGACAGGGCCTCACAGTTGGTTTCTGCCTATGCCAGGGAACAAGAAATAGACACCCTAGTGACAGCCTCCACAGGCAATGCCGGCTCCTCGCTGGCGGGCATCTGTGCCTCGCAGAAACAGCGTGCCATCATCATGGTGCCCAAAACGGTTCCCACCGCCAAGCTGTTGCAAATCATCATGTACGGCGCAATGCCTGTATTGGTAGATGGCAATTATGATGCAGCCTTCGACCTGAGCCTGGAGGCGACCCGGTATTTCGGCTGGTTCAACCGCAATACAGCCTACAACCCTTTCACCATCGAAGGGAAGAAAACAGTAGCTTTCGAGATTTTCGACCAGTTGAAAGGCAAAATCCCCTCCCGGATTTTCGTGTCGGTAGGCGATGGAGTGGTCATTTCCGGTGTTTACAAAGGATTTGAAGATTTGCTGAAACTGGGTGTCATCAAAAAAATGCCCGTCATCGTTGCGGTACAATCCAGCAAGAGCGACAACCTTTTGCGCAACATGCAAAATGATGCTTTTGAAATGCGCCCGGCAACAACCCTTGCAGACAGTATATCGGTTGATTATCCACGCAACTTTTACATGACCCGGCAATTCCTTCAGACATACAAAGGTGAAGGGATTATCGTAAGTGATGAAGAGATTATGCATGCAGCCTCATTTCTTGCCCGCGAAACAGGAATCTTTGCTGAGCCGGCAGCTGCGGCAGCCATGGCAGGCATGTTAAAATATACAAGACAAAAACCCTGGGACAAAGAATATCCTCCGCTGGTTTTGTCAACAGGCAGTGGGTTGAAGGACATCAAAACTCCCATGCAAAACATACAGATCCCCGACCCTATTCAGCCCGAAATTGAAGCATTAAAAGCCTTTATAAGGAACGATGAATAGGAAAAATCCTTACCTTCGCTGTTAGAGGAAAATAAAAAAAGCATACTTCATGATACAATTTGAACTCAACTGGCAGCAAGAGGAATACACAGGCGATCCACAAACCAGCCTGTTGCACTTTCTAAGGGAAGAGAGGCGACTTACGGCCGCAAAAGATGGTTGTTCGGGCCAGGGGACATGCGGGGCGTGTCTGGTGGAGATCAACGGAAAAGCCAGACTGGCATGCAGCACGAAAATGGAAAAGCTGCAGGATGCCAGGATTTTCACCCTGGAAGGGATTCCGGAACATATTGCCACCATCATTGCTACCCTTTTTGTCAATCACGGGGCTGTGCAATGCGGGTTTTGCACCCCGGGTTTCATCATGCGCACCCATATCCTGCTCAAAGAAAACCCCAATCCATCCAAAGAACAAATACAACAGGCCATCAAAGGACACCTATGCCGTTGCACAGGATATAAAAAGATAGAAACTGCCATCTCCGAGTCTGGCCTGCAACTTGCCGGATTAAAGAAAGTAGAAAAGCTTCTGATAGCCGGGCCTGTTGGCACTTCATCACCCAAATACCAGGCGATGGAAACCGCCCTGGGCAAGAGACCCTTTGTCAATGATATGTATTTTGAAGGGATGCTCTTCGGTGCATTACATTTCAGCGAACATCCCAGGGCAAAAATCCTTTCCATTGACATCACTGCGGCAAAGCTAATGCCCGGTGTGAAAGGAGTCTACACGGCGCGTGACATTCCCGGAAGGCGCGTGGTTGGGCTGATTCACAAAGACTGGCCCGTAATGATTGCCACAGGAGAAATTACCCACTACATTGGCGATGTACTGGCGGGCGTGGTAGCCGAAACCGAGCAACAGGCAAGGGAAGCCGTGGCAGCCATAAAAGTGAAGTACGAAGTACTCACCCCTGTAACAGACCCCATCGAAGCAATGCGCAAGGAGAGTCCGCAGGTTCACAAAAGAAAATCCAACCTGCTGGAAACCTGTAAACTGTTCAAGGGACAACCAGACAAAGCCCTGAAAGAGGCAGATTTCGTCATCAGCGGCAAATATACCACACAAAGAATTGAACACGCATTCCTGGAAACCGAATCGGCCATTGCCCTTTGGGAAAAAAGCGGAATCACACTCTATTCCGGTGGACAGGGCATCTATGAAGACCGGCGGCAGGTGGCGCAGATTCTGCGCATGCGCGAGAGCAAAGTCAGGGTTATCCTGGTACCCAACGGCGGAGGTTTTGGAGGAAAAGAAGACCTGAGCGTGCAGGGCCATGCGGCCCTGTTTGCCAAACTGCTCAAAAAACCGGTAAAGGTTACCCTGAGCCGCGATGAATCTATCCGAATGCATCCCAAACGACATCCGGTTAGCTTCGACATAACGCTTGCCTGCAACAAAGAGGGTGTGCTGACGGCCATGAAAATGATTGCCATTGGAGATACCGGAGCCTATGCATCGGTTGGAACCAAAGTGATGGAACGTATTGCCGGCCATGCTACAGGTGGGTATTTTGTACCCAACATCGACCTGCAGGCGCTCACCGTTTACACCAACAACATCCCCTCGGGAGCCATGCGCGGCTTTGGCGCCAACCAGGCCGCCTTTGCCCTGGAAAGCTGCATTGATGATCTTTGTAAACTAGGTGAATTTGACCGCTGGCAGTTCCGCTATGACAATGCCCTCACCGAAGGACTTACCACTGCCACCGGCGACAATGTAAAAAGTGTAGGTATCATTGCCTGCCTGGAAGCACTCAAGGAAAAATTCTACGCCAATGAATATACAGGCATCGCATGTGCCATTAAAAACAGTGGAGTAGGAAACGGAATGAAGGATTTTTCTGAAGTAATCATTGAAATCATTTCGCCGGAAAAAGTAATCATACAACATGGCTGGACCGAAATGGGACAGGGAGTACATACCATCGCCACACAGACCTTGTGCGAGGAAACCGGCATCAAACCGGAAACTGTAGAGGTAATCGTTGATACCAGCCATGGGATAAAAACCGGCATGACCACATCCTCAAGGGGTACGGTTTTGTTGGGGAATGCTATCATTAACGCCTGCATAAAACTGAAGAAGGATCTGCAGCGGTATGACCTGCTGAAGCTCTCGGGCAAGAAATACAAAGGGCGCTGGGAATGCAACTGGACCAGCAAACCTTCCAGCAGGAAAAAGAACGCCGTTACCCATTATTCCTATGGCTATGCAGCACAGCTGGTAGTGCTGGATAAAGAAGGAAAAATCGAGAAAGTATACGCTGCCCACGACGCAGGAAAAATCTACAACCCCACCCTGTTTGAAGGACAGATTGAAGGAGCTGTGCACATGGGGCTGGGTTATGCCCTTTCGGAAGACCTCCCCATGGAAAACGGTCAGTTGCTGAGCACCCGACTCAATGACTTAAAAATCCTCAGGGCCCATCAAACACCCCCCATTGAGGTCATTGGCGTAGAGGTAACCGACCCGGTAGGACCTTATGGAGCCAAGGGGTTGGGAGAGATTGGACTGGTGCCAACGGCAGCAGCTGTGGCCAATGCCTTCTGCCAGTACGATGGCATAAGGCGAACAAAACTTCCCTTGCAGCCAACCATGCCCCGGCAAAAGAACGGAGAGAAAAACGGGGATAAAACCTGACAGAAAAACTCCAGACTGCTAATACTTTCATCTGCTCCGTGTAACCCAAACACTCAACCCTTATGATACACCTGAAGAACGGAACATTTATCAACTGGCAAACCCTGGAATTTAACCCAACAGATATCTGGGTGGAAGAAGGACTGAAAGGGGCCATTCATTTTACACAACCGGCAAACCTCCCGGAAAAAGTTCAGACCCTTGACTGCACAGGCCTCTACATCACCCGTTCGCTGGTCAATGCCCATCATCATATCTATTCAGCCCTTGCCCGTGGAATGCCGCAACCAGCGAAATCACCAACCAACTTCCATGAGAAGTTGCAGTATGTATGGTGGCAACTGGACTGGGCCCTGGATGAAGAAATGATACGCTCCAGTGCCCTGGCAACGGCTCTTGCAGCGGCCAAAGCAGGATGCTCTTTCATCATCGACCATCATTCATC
>RECE01000041.1 GCA_007694165.1 Bacteroidota bacterium | reverse complement strand
ATATGGGGGGGGGGTAATTGGTAAAAAAGCTAAATTTTAACGTTTTTGGGGAGTGGATTGAAGAATGTAGATTTTAGATTGCAGCTTTTAGAATTAAGAAAGGGATTGTTGGATTGAAGAATGTTGAATGCAGATTTCAGAATGCAGATTTTAGATTTCGGAATCTTGAATCCATAAATAGGTACTGGAAAAGGATAGCTCAATTACTATGGTTCCGCAAGTAAGTCATCCCATGAAAAACTCCTCTCAACCATATAATACCCACCGAAAACACCGTATCCATTGATAATGTTGGTATAAACAGTCTGAGGCTGTACAAAGGGGTTATCTGAAGCATCCAAAAACTCTTCAATGCTTTCCAGGTATTGATAAGAGTGAAAATCCATGGAGAAAAGTTTTAAATCGATTGTTATGGGATAATAAGTACATGTATCGGGGAAGGTTCGTTTGGGTAGCGAAAAATTTCCTGTCTGGGTAATCCTTGATTCTATTGTGGCATCAATAAGCGGGCTGAAACTAAACAGGTCCCGATTGAAAACATCTTCGTTTGTACCCTCTTCACCCCAGCATGTAACCGTTCCCTTGACTTCAGCATAAAACTGAAAATAATTTTCTGAGGACAACGAAATACTATCAATGCAACCATCCACAAAAAACTCTCTGCGGTAGCCATGGTCTACCGAATCGATAAATACTGGATAGAATATTTTATGCCCGAAAGGGATGGTTGTGTTTGATTTAACATCATCAAAATCAGGATGAGTTATGAGCAAGAAGTAACTTTCACCTGCTGTAACCGGAAAATGTTCGGTGCTTGCAGTATAATGCCTTCTTTGGCCAGAGTACTCCAACAATAATGAATCACCATATTCGGAGATAATCACTACGTTGGCATCCCGAACAGGATCGTCAGAATAATGGGAATCATCATGGCCTATGATCCGGGCATGGTGAAGTACCAGGTTAATTTCGGTCATTCCGGGATACAAATATGCATGAACTATAACTGGTGGGGTAAGAAATGGAAGCTCCATGTCTTCCACAAGTGTAGAACATGCAAAAAAAGAAGCAGCAAACAGAAACGTTGCAATGACGAATTTTCTCTTTATTCTTATTATTCTCATAACCTGCAATGTTTAGAATTTCCTGACATAGGATATGGATGGGATAATGGGAAAAAGGGTATTTTTCCTAAGCACTCTTTTTTTTGTAACAAAGTCTGTGGCCATATCATAAGAAAAAGGATTCATTCTGTTGTAAGCGTTGTACAAACCTATTTCCCAAATCCTGGTGCCATATTTTAAAGGTTTCGAAAAAGAAGCACTGATATCAAGCCGATGGTAATTTTGGGTTTGGAAATTATTCCTGTTTTGAAAATAGTCTACCTGCACAAACTGATTCAACCCTGCATGGGCATCAAAATCCCAGGGTTTAAAGCTATAGGAAGTGTGGTAAGGAATTGTAATGGGATGACCTGTCATGTATACCCATGTCATGGAGAATTGAATCCTTTGAGATAACTCATAATTCAGGACCAGAGCAAAGTCGTGCCGTCGATCAAAATTGGCAGGATAGGACTCTCCCTGGTTTATCTCTTCAAATTGCACATCAGCCTTTGACCAGGTATAGGCCAGCCAACCATTTACTTTTCCTTTTCGCTTATGCAGTAAAAACTCAAAACCATAAGCTTGTGATTGGCCAACGGTAACATTATCCTCCCATTCAATGTCGGCCTCGGGATTTTGGTCATCAAAAAAGAAAAAGTTGGCTCCATCTCTGTATGTCAACACATTATCTGATGTTTTATAAAAGGATTCTACGGTCAATTCTAATTGATGCTTTTTCAACCCATAATGCCAGCCCAGGGAAATCTGGCTGCTGCTTTGAGCAGGCAAATTGCCACTCACGGGCAACCATAAATCGGTTGGCAACGCACCGGAAGTATTGCTTAATAAATGAATATATTGGTTCATATAAGAATAAGAGGCCTTCAAAGATTGGTTATCACTTAGATGATAGCCTGCCATGAATCTGGGTTCAGGACTCACATAGCCCCGCCCGGAAGTATGGTACATCGATAAACGCAAACCTGCATTGTACATCCATTTTCCTTTCTGAAATTCATTCTCAATATAAGCCCCTCCTTCGAACGTATGGATTGATGCTCTCTTATTCTCTTGTTCATTGGCAAACTCATTGGTAATTTCAAAACTACCCGGACTAAAATGATGGTAAATTCCCAGCCCTCCCAATCTGAACGTATGAAAAGGAAAAGGGCTAAATACCATATCTGTTTTCAGCGTGTAATCCCTGATACCGGTATAATAATCCAATATATACTTTTGATCTTCCCTGGTATTGATTCTCTCATAAAAAAAACCTGTCTTATATTGACTAAAAAGCAAAGTATTGTTCATAAAAAAACCACCAGGGAAAGCGGAGGCCATTCTGAGGCTTACCAAGGCATTGTTCCACCTCAAACCATTCCTATTTTGCTCACCAGGTTCACTGTAGCGGGTATAAAAGCTGTCATCGCCAAAAAAACCACTTACATACAACCTTTGATTGTCATTGATTTTATGGTTTACCTTCGCATTAAAGTCATAGAAATAGTAACCCATCTTTTCTTCTTCCGGCAAGAAAGGAGTAATCAATTGGTCAAGATAAGTTCTTCTGCCCGAAAGAAGAAAGGAGGTTTGACCTTTTTTCAAAGGCCCTTCGGCAGTAAACCTCGAAGAGATGATTCCCAAACCTATTTCACCCTTGTAATTTTGCATATCGCCGTCGCGCATGGTTATATCCATAACGGAAGACAATCTTCCGCCATATCGTGCGGGGAAGCCACCTTTCACCAGTTTAACATCTTTGATGGCATCGCCATTGAATAAGGAGAAGAAGCCAAACAAGTGATTGGCATTATACACAATGGCATCATCCAGAATTATCAGGTTCTGATCATTGCCCCCACCCCTCACAAACAGTCCTCCGGTGCCTTCACTCCCACCCTGAACACCAGGCATAAGTTGAAAAACTTTCATGATATCCCTTTCTCCCAGCAAAGAAGAGGTGCTTGTGATCTGTGACATTGGAAGCTCGATCATACCCATATAGGGAGATTTTGCAACAGATTGCCGTGCAGTAACCTCAACGGTTTCCAGCTCTATACTCAAAACCATGGGTGCATCCATTCTTGTATTGCTATCCAGACTAATGACAACCTCCTTCTCCTTGTATCCTACAAATGAAAACCGGATAATATGTTCTCCTTCAGGCAACATGATGCTGTAAAAACCATAGTTGTTGGTAACAACCCCAGTCTGGGTATTGGGAATAAAAACATGTGCCCCGGGAATACTTTCGCCCGATAAAGAATCTTTCACAAATCCACTCAATCTGTAATGTGGCGTCTGTCCAGCCACCAAATTTGCTCCAAACAAACATTGCCATAGTGAAAACAGGATAATCAGAATGTGTTTATTCCCCATTGTCAGAAGTGATAATTTATTTTAAAAGAAAAAACATTTCTCCGGTTGTCGATAAGAGGTTCGGTAGAAAACTTCCATAAAAGATCCAAACTCCATCGGCTTTCAGAAGATTTGAAGTTTATCCCCGGAGCAACATAATAACCCCAGTCAAAACCATCTATGGTTTCCATCTCACCAAATATGCTAACCTTATTGTTGTAATATGTTGCATATACGGAGGATTCGGTAAAAAAATGTATGCCTCCAAATGAATACAAACTATATCTTGCCCAGGGCCCAAGATTGAGATTAAGGTAGCCCATATCATCTCGTGAGGTTGTTTGCCACCAGGTAAACTCACCACCAACAGTAAACTTTTTGTTCACAGGCAATTGCTGACCATAGCGGGCAGAAAACACCAACAGTGATCGGGAGAAACTACCTGAAGCAAGCTCATCAAAAAAAAGTTCGTTAAAAAAAGGATTAGCCTGTAAACCGATTTGATGAGAGGGTTCTGGTTTGCTTTCTTCCTGGGCTTTTAGAGGTAACGAACAGATTACAACGACAAAAAGAAAGAGGGTCGGATTTTTCATATTAAAATGTGCTATTATGAATGAGACAAACATTCTATTAAGGAAGAGGCCGGGATGGGAATAATAGTTTCGCAGCTATGAGCATTCCCATCCCTTTGTTCTTCCTTTTATTTATATTTCATGCAATCATTTAACATAGCTAACTTATGTTTCTGAATGCAAATATAACAAAAATCTGGGGGGGGCAAATGCTATTTTTAGTTAATTTTAACATAAATATTCTTGCAGCTATTTTGCTTTGTGCTAATATTTTATATCAGCAAATTGCTCTATTGACTGGATATGAGCTACATGTATTTAGA
>RECE01000042.1 GCA_007694165.1 Bacteroidota bacterium | reverse complement strand
TTGAACTATCCAAATTAGGAAGCCTATTCATATTCAATGAACTATCCAAAGTGATTGAACTATCTGCATTACCAAAACCACTATACACTAAAACATCCTTGTTTGTTGCGAAATCTGACTTTTTAGATGGAAGCAGTTCTCTCTCCCTTTTCTGGATTTTATCAATTCCGGATGCGATGACAAAATCTTGTTGATTTTTTCCCTGCTGTTCTTATCCATTTCCAGAAGTTCAACGACATCATTCGTGGTAACCCCTTTTCTATGACTGGATTTCAATGCTGCAATGGTTTTGAAAATGATTTCATCTTCGGTGAAAGAGGTTGTTTTTCTGGTGTCATATTTCCAATCTGGTTCCTGAACCGATTCTTTTTCTGCATTAACTTCCTCCTTGTTTTTTTGAGCTGATTTATTGTTTTCCTCAATAATGACTTCGGGTTTATGCTCAACTTCTGTTGGTGCATCATTGGTTTGCAGCACTTTTCCCTCCATATCAACGGGTATTGCACCTTTACTTATCAGCAGATTGTTGGCATTTTTCTCGTCATTTGATGCCTGTCGGATAAAAACTTTTCGCTCACGTTTAATGCCGTTTAGAACCCCTTCCCATGTACCACCGGAATCACTGGATTCAGCAGCATAGATTTCTTTGGCCAACCCATATATTATTTTGTTTCTGTCCATTGCTAAACCCACCGACCATGGTAATTTGGGGTGGTAGGTACTAATAACAAGCACATCACCCCTGACTATGGCGGCATAATAGGTTTTGGTATTATAAGTTTCAATACCCTGCGGAAGGACAATAATGCTTTGTCCTTCGTAATTCAGGGCTGAGTCCAGGGCTTGTTTGTCAATTCCTTTGGCAAAACCACTTACAATAACCGACTTTCCTGCCACGGCATTTCTGGCAATTGTATCGGCAAAATCAAGTGATTTTTTCGAACACTTTCTTGAGCCTACTATGGCTATACTGTTTTTATTCAGCAAATCTGCATTTCCTTTAGTATAGATGACAATGGGTGCATCCTTCTTCAGGTTATCCTTTAAAATCTTGGGATAGGCATACTTTTCCATTACATGCACTATTTCAACTCCCTGGTCAAGAAGTTTTTCAGCCAGAAAAGAGTTGTTAGGTATTTCTGTAACGGCTTCCTGAATGCCTTCCCACTCCTTGTCGGTGAAGGCAAACCCCAATTTGTCGCCCGTTTTCATTTTCTTCATCGCAGTTACAATGGTTTCCTTATCGTGCACCACATCTATCAGGAAATCCATTTTGCGTTTGTTCGAAAAACTTTTCGCATGGGCAAATGCCATCCAATATGGTATTGGGTTATCAGTCATATTATCTTCCTCCTACGGTTTTTGCTATTACTATGGGTGCAACCAGTTCAGCACCTTTGCTTTTGAGCATGCTTGCTATTTCTTTGATGGTTGCTCCACTGTCAAATATATCATCTACTAATAATATCTTTTTCTTCTTTACATCCACTTCCGTGGTAAATGCATCTTTCAGGTTTTCACGTTTACTTATTGCCGATTCAAATACTTTTTGCATCTCGGTGATTCTGGTTTTTCTAATTCCATGAGACAACTCAAAATTCAGCGTTCGTGCAAACTTTTCAGTGAAATTTTTCACAAGGTCCCCAGATACAGTAGGTGGAACATACATTACCAAATCGAAGTTCATCTTTTTATAATGTTTTCGAAAAGCTTTCAGGGTAAGGCGCAATAAATAATCCGGAAAATCTCCACCATCTTCGTACTTGCAGTTATGAAGAGTTGAACCTACATTGGTTACCCCATACCATGATGCTGCAACTCCATCCATCAGGATGTTGGTTTGGGATTCCACCTTCAGAAGGGGAAAGTAATTCTCTCTAAACCCATCAATTTTAATAAGTTCCTCCTGCGAAGCGCTGATGAAATAGTTTTTACCCAAATCTACATCACACTTGCCGCAGGTACTTGCTGTTTTATCTCCCAGATAATTTTGCAGAAAGTTCATTCGGCAGGTGGTAGAATTCATATAACCTTTCATGTGATCATAATCTTCGAGTTTGGCATTGCGTAAGGTTTCAAAACTAAAGCTTTGAAACTCCGGTGCATTGTATTTTATTTCATAGTGCACCCGGTTTCCACTTTTGATTTTTATCACAATTCCCTGGTCAATCAGGTCTGCAAGTATTACTCTGACAGCGGTTTGCTTAAGGTTGATTCGTTTAATGATACTAAACAAGCTCAAAGATTCCTGCCGCAAAAACTCAATGAGTTTATGGTAATACTGAATTTCGGGTTTGTTGTTTTTAATGAATGCCAATGGCAGTTTGTCATCTTCTGGTGTATAGAAAAGTATTACTTGAGTCTTTAACCCATCCCTGCCTGCACGTCCTATCTCCTGATAGTAGTGTAAGGGTGAAGTGGGGGTTTGTGTATGAATCACAAACCGAAGATTGGGTTTGTCCATGCCCATACCCAGTGCATTGGTGGATACCACACATTTGTAAACATCGTTGACAAAATCAATTTCAATGCGCCTTCGGGAATCATTATCCAACCCTGCATTGTAGTTGGTGACTTTGAGTTGGTTATAATCCAGCCATTTGGAATATATTTCTGTTTCAGCCTGTGTGCCGCAATAGATTACTCCTGTGCCATCAAGACCTGCAACAATACGCAACACACCTGCAAGTTTGTCTTCCTGATTATTACATTTGATAAGATTCAATGAGAAATTTTCCCTGTTTAGATTGCCACGCAAAACGGTAAGTTGTGTGTTGTCGAACTGTGCTTCAATATCCTTTTGCACTCGTAAAGTAGCCGTAGCCGTACAAGCCAGTACGGGAAAATCGCTTTGCAATTGTTTAACCAAATTCACTATTCGTCGGTAGGAAGGACGGAAATCGTGCCCCCAGGTGGAGATGCAATGGGCTTCATCTACCACCACCATGCCCAATCTCATGCGTTGTGCCAATTCCTGCCACTCTTCGTCTTCCTGCCTTTCTGGTGCAATATACAGAAGTTTATATTTCCCGTTTTCAGCATTTCGCATAACCTGATCCTTCTCTATTGGAGACAAGGTTGAATTAATATATGCAGCAGGCAGTCCCAGTTCTTGCATTCTGTTTACCTGTTCGCGCATCAAAGCAATTAGAGGGGAGAAGATAACCGTTGTGCCCTGAAGCAACATGCCCGCAAACTGAAATACCAACGACTTGCCAAAACCCGTACGTTGAATCATCAGGATACGTTCTCCATTCAGCAATCTTTTGATGGCTTCCCATTGTTCTTCATAAAAGTAGGGTAGCCCAAATTTCTGTTGCAGTATTTTTTCGGCTTCAGCTCTGGTCATGGTTTACCATTTATCTCTCACGTCAATCCCAATAAATTTCCTCACTTCTCTATCTTTGGTGTTCTTGTCATTCAGCCCTGCCACTTCTGCATTAAATCTATCAACCGAAACAATTTTCAGGAAGGAAATACTATTTTGAAAAGGGCTAATGTAGGGAAAAAAGCTGGATAGGCTGGTTAAAAAATGTAAACAAAAAAACTCAAAACTTCTCAAACACCCCCAGTCCAAAGAGGGCGAAATCGTATTTTACAGGGTCGGTGCTGTCCAGAAGTCGGAGTTGTGCGTCGAGTTCGGCAACTGCGCGGGCATCGCTTTGCTTGCGGGTGAGCAGGCCCAGTTTGCGGGCCACGTTGCCCGAGTGCACATCCAGGGGGCAGGAGAGGATGGCGGGGCTGATATCTTTCCAGAGTCCAAAATCTACTCCTTTATTATCGCGGCGAATCATCCAGCGAAGGAACATGTTGATGCGTTTCGCAGCCGAGCCTTTCAAGGGGTCGGAAATGTGTTTCTGGGTGCGGGCAGGGTGGGGGGGAGCAAAAAAGATTTTCTTGAATGCATGTATGGCCGCTTGGGTGGAGTCAGGGGTGCAGTTCTCAGTAAAAACCTGTTCCATGCCACCATGGTGGGCGTAAATTTGGCGGAGTGCTTTCACAAAGAATGTAAGGTCTATTACATTGAAGGTGCGATGCACGAAACCCTCCAGTCTTTCCAGGTCATCTTCATTGTGACTCATCACAAAATCAAAGGGGGCATTCCCCATAAGTTCCATCAGGCGCATTCCGTTTTTCACGATGGAAACACGGCTGCCCCAGGCAATGCTAGCAGCCAGGAAGCCTGCAATCTCAATGTCTTCCTTTAGGCTGAAAAGGTGGGGTACGCTGATGGGGTCGCTTTCGATAAACCCTATGTGGTTGTATTGGTGTACTTTTTCATCCAGAAATTCTTTTATATCGGCAGGTATCGTATTCACAGTTTTCGCAGGTTGATGGAGGTGCAAAAGTATGAAAAAG
>RECE01000043.1 GCA_007694165.1 Bacteroidota bacterium | reverse complement strand
GTAATGTCATTTTGAATGTCAATTACCACTAAAGACTTTTTCTGCATAAGATTTCTTTCTTTTTATTTTTTCGTTTTACTTCAATTTTCTATTTCATTGCCCATTGCACTATCTCTTGTTTGCTTACGCAAACTTATGGATAAGTAAACAATTATCTTTTTACTGTTTATTTAAAGACCATTTAGCAAGTTTTATTCAACATTCAGACCGCTGAAATAATCTGTTTTCCATTCCGGATTTGCTGCATCCATTATTATTCCTTTTAATAATCCAATGGCGTAAAACAGATTCCTGGTATTCTTTTGCAAATTACTATTCAGAAGTCCGCTTGCATATGCTGTTATAAGATCTTCGTTTTTCAAAGTGAAATCCAATGCATATTTTTCATGAAAGTACTTGCTGTTATTGTTTAAGGCATTCAAATATTTATATTCGGTGTAAGTGGCAATTCCTTCTTGCCAAACCTGAAACTGAAAATAGCTGTAATCATGAGATGTTAAGTGATTTCGAATTTCAGCCTGATTTATTACATATCGCTCCATTTTTTCCTTTAAATCGTTTTTATTCAAAGAAATAAAAGTCTCTAAAAGGGAATTTGAATACTCTTTAAATAGTTTATTAAGTGTGGCGTCATTATAGGGAAAATCATAATCTAACATCCAATTATCAGAATCACCCGAGATTTTTTGTGCCAATACAGCTATGTTTTCATTGTAATTGGGATGGATACCCTGATAAAGATGAAAGTGCTCGTGAAGCAGCATGACAATCCAATCTTCATCACTCATTTGGGTGTTTTTTGGATCCCCGACAACAATGCAGTCTATTCCATTAACAGCAGGAAAGGTTGCACGCAAAAAGGGTGGAAATCTTCTTTTCCGCACATAAATATTTGAGTTTAACAAAGAATCATATTTAAACCATTCAAAACTATCGTCAGGATTGTTATGATTGAAAAGATATTCCAGACTATCAGTAATCATAAGGATCCGCAATGGTGTACTGCTTATATTCTCCCATATTGAATCGCCAAAATGAGTTATGATATAGTCTGCAGCTTTGATAAGGGTAATTTCTTTTTGGATGTCTGCATTTAAGGGATTACTGCTTAAGCTTCCCCCTTTCGACATGCCATTAAAAAGAAGGCAAATAGTAAAGATGGAGATAAGAATTGTTTTCATAGTTTCACGATTTTCTGATGGACCTGTCAATACCTTTTTCAAAATTCACTTTTGTAATTGTTGCTAACAATAAAATAACCGATGGAATAAATCTCATATTGGCCATGCTGGTTGCTGATAATTTCCATTGCCTGCAACGATTCAGCTCCATCTGCTTTCCTTTTTTTGAAGTTCTTTTTTACAATTTGTAACTTAATCCAAACTTCATAAAACCCGAAGCCGGAATGTCAAATTCTTTCTGATTAAAAAAATCAGTATATATGCGGCTTCCACGGTAAGCATCGAAATAAAAACCCAGCTTCGAACCATTATTAAACATTACAGGATAAGCTGATATTCCCAGGGTGCCTCCGTTCGACCATCTATTCATGGTGTACATAGAATTTGATGAGGGGGATTGCGTGCAGAAGCTTTCCATTACACATCCCAAAGACCCCTCATGTCTGAAAACAAAGGTTCTGTCAAGCCCATCCACATCCTTCGAAAGCCTTAGAATTCCCTTGGCAAAAAAAGAACCTACTGCAAACATCCCCTTCATGCAAAATCAACACATTTCTGCCATATTCCTCTTTTACAAAAAGGGATTCAATCAGCCGGATTTCCTTATCATCCAGCGTGATACAATCTTTTATTCTTGAAATCAGAAAGTTAAACATGCTTTACATGTTTAATGTAAAACACTCAGGCGCTTTAACCTTCTTCGCTCCAGCCCATAACAAACCAAAGCCCCAACAGCAAAAGCAAACTCAGCCCCAAAGCTTAGCCAGTTTGACATATCCCCGGCCCCGTCAAACAGGATCCCATAAAGCCTGGCAATGGAAGTAAAGCCGATGGAACCCCATAGCACAATCAGACCGTAAATCACGGTTTCTTTACGAAGGGCGAAAAACACAAGTACAAAGCCAAGACCTATTTCCATTCCACCCAGCGGAGCCCGTATATGATTGGCGCTGCTTCTGGTGGGTAGGATGATTCCATCCATGGCGGTAATGGCATCAGGATTAAAGAAAAACAAGAACCCGAATGCGAAGTATATCAGGGCTCCGGCAAAGAGAATAATTTTGGAAATTTTCATGTGATTCTATTTTTTGGAACTATTTGTTCTTTTGTTGTTAGTATTTAATCCCGCAGATTTCACAGATATTCGCAGATTCTTCGCAATGCAGTGTTTGATAATTTGTTCTTTATCTTCATGAGTCCGGTCTAAAAAGGCTATTGTCCACTAAGCGGAGCTCGATGAAGTCAATTATATCAATTTTCACCTATTTAAAACCCTAACATACTGATACTTGACATAACATAAACATTGCTCGAATTACTAAAATAAATTTCAGACTGGACTCAGACAAAATTATTTTAATATATCTCAGAAGATCTTCGATAGTAAATTTGAAAACTCCACTCTATTGAAAGGCTTAGTCAGATACCCATCCAAACCCAGAGCCATATATTTTTCCCGATCGCCCTCGAAGGCGTTGGCGCTGAGGCCGACTATGGGTGGAAGGTTCTGATGTTTCTTCTTTAATTTTTGGGTTGCGGTTACTCCATCCATTACAGGCATTTGGATATCCATGAGTATGAGATCAAATTTACCGGGTTCGTAAATATCTAAGGCTTCTTTACCATTATTCACCACCTGGATCTCGTGCCCCATGTCCTTAAGCAGTAAGCTTATCACTTTCTGATTTACGGCTTTGTCATCAGCAAATAAGATTCGGATATTTTGCAAGATGGCCAAATTGGAGTTGTCGGCAAGCGGATTTTCTTTTTCAGCGATTTTTGCAATAAAAGTAAACCAAAATATACTTCCCTTGCCTTGGGTGCTTTTCACCCCCATTTCGCCCCCCATCAATTCAGTTAATTCCTTGCAAATGGAAAGCCCTAAACCTGTTCCTTCATACTCTCGCTTGTCTGGCAATTCAATTTGCGAGAAAGGGGTAAATAAGCTCGCTTGCAAATGGGTTGGAATCCCAACTCCAGTATCGATAACTTCAAATTTCAGAACAAGGCTGCCTGTTTTAAAATTTTGCGAAACCAATGAGGATTTAATGGTTACCGAACCCTGGTGGGTAAATTTCAATGCATTTGAAACCAAATTATTAAGAACCTGTGCCAAACGAAACTTATCGCGCCGAATATAAAGAGGAATTTTTTCGTCAACTTCATTGTTGAATGCTACCTGCTCTTTTACACTGTTTTTATACAAAAGAATTGCTCCCTCGGCCAGGGATTTGAATCCGAACACTACAGGTTTGATGTTTGCTTTGCCTGCTTCTATCCTGGAGCAGTCCAAAACCTGGTCAATAATGACTTTTAAATGTTCTCCGGAGGACTTCAAGGTTTCAACATAATCTGACTGTTCATCATCCATGTGGGTTTGTTTCAGCACATCAATTATCCCCAATACACCTGTAAGGTGGGTTCGGATTTCATGACTCATATTGGCAAGAAGGGTTTGTTTTATGCGAACTTTCTTCTTCACAATTTCAAGTTCTCGTTCTGCTATTTCTAATTTTGCTCTTTCGGTAATGTCTTCGGATGAACAGACTAAATACTCCACTCTACCATCTTCTTGAACTTTAGGTGTTTTCGTAATAGACAGGAGTCTTCTTTCTCCATTGGCATTGGTCAACCATTTTTCAAAACTCGCAGGTTCTGCTTTTATAAATATTCTGGAGTTACGTTCCGCCCATTTCCTGGCTCTGCCTTCAGGAAATACATCAAAAAAGCTTTTGAAGGCCAAGTTTGCCGGTTTCATGCCCCAAAAGTCGGCATGCGCCTTGTTTACAGCGCCATAAGTTCCGGGATCTGAAAGGTACCACACCTGAGTTTTAATAGTATCGGGCAAAATCCGTTTATGCTCTTCTTCTTTCGCAGGTCTTATAGATACGTCCATGGTTATTTTAAAAAAAAGTGTACGCAGGTTTCAAACCAAAATCAAGGATTACAAAGCAGTCCTTTGCTTTCTTCTCTCCATCCGATACCAGACCAATGCCGCAAAAGCAAAATCAAACTCAGCCCCAAAGCTCAGCCAACTTTACATATCTACGGGTCCATCAAAGAGTAGCTTATATTACTAAAGAGTAGCTTTATTGAATTTTCTATCGTCTACAATCGGAGTGATTAAAGATGCCTGCAAAATTATCCTTAGAAAAACGGAAAACCATGAACCCGGGTTCATAAAAGCAAGTCTTTTTTGTTAAGGACTTTTTAA
>RECE01000177.1 GCA_007694165.1 Bacteroidota bacterium | reverse complement strand
GAAAAACAAACTCAATTCGCGTTGGGAGGAGTTGAAGTTAAGGCTGAGGCTGAGGCTGAGGCTGAGGGCGCAGCATAAGGAAGTTGAACGCAGTGAAATCCCGAGACTGGAAGGAATCGGGATCCCGCGATCGGAGAGAAGCGGGATTGAGGTTGAGGCTGTAGATGAAGGGTTGTTAGTATGCAACTCGTCCGACGAGCAGCGCCCACCCCCCTCGTCAGACGACTCCCAGTCGTCCGACGAGTAACAGCACTGAACCCGCCTGGTCAGACGAACCCCTGTCGTCCGACGAGTAACCAAACATAGGAGTACCCTCAAAAAATCCCCTCCCAATGTAACAAACCCCACCCCAAACTCGTCTTACAGAAAACAACAACAACCGTTACATGAAGGGAATCCCGATGGCCCCATGGGGCAAAGCATTGAAATGTATCATTTTTGTTATGGTAATTGGCTGGGCTATGGTGGCAAGTGCGCAGGGAGAACCTGCATGGGTGGTTGTACAGGGCGTTGTGCTGGGGCAGCCCGATTCAACCGCTGTTTCCGCAGTGCATGTGCTCAATCCCACACGTGGTGTCGGCACCTCAACCAATGTTTATGGTCAGTTTGCCATGCGGGCAAAACCGGGCGATGAAATCCGCTTTACTGCCATCGGTTTTGAGAGTTTTACCTTTACCCTCACCGATAGCCTGATTGCCAAAGATGAGAAGCTGGTTATTGTGCTTACAGATAAAGTTTACGACCTTCCCACGGTTGAAGTGCGCCCTTATGCCACCTTTACCGAATTCAAATATGCTTTTCTCAACTTCAAAGATCCTGACCCACCAATGGAATTGAATCTTCCTAAAGTACATCCCCATCAGGAACCACACGGGCCTGGAGAGATGGTGCGCATCACGGCCCCGGGTCCCATTAGTGTATTGTACGATCATTTCAGCCGGCGGGAAAAAGAAAAGAGACAATACCAGGAAGTGTTGGTTCAGGAAGAGCTGGCCCGCAGGGCAAAGCGTGTAATCAATCCAGGCGTGGTGAAAAACCTTACCGGCATCGACACCGAAGAGGAGTATTATGCTTTTCTGAGGTTTTGCAATATGAGCAATGAATACATTGTCAATACACTCGAGTATGAGGTGTACCAGCGGCTAAGACAGTGCTACCAGCAGTATGCAGCCCTGAAAGAATAGCTATATTAAATTGTTCTGCAAGAGACAGGATATGAACAGATGCATGCCTTTTTTATTCCTGTTCTGACTTTTGCGTTTCCATGATAAAATCGTAGGCATTATTGCCGCGCAGATGGCTTGCCAGGCCCAGGAGTCCATCCGTCAGGTATTTCACCTCATAGCCTTTGGTTTTCAGGTAGGCCATGGCAATGATGGCCCGGTCTCTGGCCGGACAAGCTGTAACGATGATTTTGTTTTTGTCCAGTTTGTCCAGTTGATTGGGCAGATCGGGCAGCGGGATGCTAACGGCAAAGGGCATGCTCCAGCAATTGAATTCCTCTTCAAAACGTATGTCGATCAGTTGAGCCTTGTTTTCCTTTAACAATTGCACAAGCTGTGCACTGTTGATTTTCATTTCGGATCGTGCTTCATAATTGTAATTGAGCAGGTAATCTTCAAGGGTCATTTCCTGGGCTGATACACAATGGGTCAATTGCAACAAGGCAATGATTAGCAGCGGTAATAAATTTTTTAATTGCATGGTATGGTTGTTAAGTGTTTGTGACCAACTAAAATTTTGAGATTTAGCTTCGCTGCTACTTCGTGGTTTCCTTTCAGTACCAATGACAGGCTATGTAATTATCAGACATTGTGGCTTTTAAATTTTGAATGTTTTCCCTTATATCAAGGATTTGTTCGGTGCGCCGGCAACATAACGAGTTCTTTAAAAAACGATTGTTTTCCGGCGCAAGTTTTCTACGCTATGCCAAAAACTACCATAATTCCGCCCTTATCAGGGCTATACTTTCTAATTAACAGATTAATAAAATTTCAATGTGGAAGAACTCAATTAATTGCTTTTGTTTGGCATTTAAACTTTGTACAATGCGTCTTCCTGCCTTGGATTGACTGAAGTATACTCTCTGTAATTAGTATAAAAACCGGGCTTCCGGCAGTCAGAACATTAACCCAGCACCATTCCCACAATCGTAGCACTCATCAATGCTGCCAGTGTACCACCCAGCAGTGCACGCATTCCAAACTGGGAAAGCAATACCCTGCGGCTGGGGGCCAGCGAACCGATGCCGCCAATCTGGATGCCGATGCTGGCAAAGTTGGCAAAACCACAAAGCATATAGGTAGCCATGATGATAGACTTGGGGTCGGCAAAGGCACCTGCTTCTTTCAGTTCAGCCAGGCTCACATAAGCGATAAATTCGGTCATGATAATCTTTTCTCCCAGCAAACGACCCGCCAGGGTAATATCGGGCAGGCTGATGCCAATAAGCCACATGATAGGTGCAAAAGTATATCCCAGAATGAACTGCAGGGAAAGCTGAGTATATTGACCGTTGGTTATGTCGGCAATCATAGGATTGAGGTTGGTCCAGGCACCTACTTTGCCCACGATAAAGTTGAACATGGCAATGAAGGCGATAAATACCAGCAGCATGGCTGCTACGTTGGCGGCCAGTTTCAGCCCTTCGGTGGTGCCGTTGGAAATGGAATCGAGGATGTTGCTTCCGATGCGGTCGCGGGATATTTCCATGGTTTTGTCAATCTCTTCGGTTTGGGGGAAGAGGATTTTGGTAACCACTACTGCCCCGGGAGCTGCCATGATAGATGCTGCCAGCAGGTGCTTGGCAAAAATAAGTCTTTGTACCGGGTCGTCGCCTCCCAGAAAGCTGATGTAGGCTGCCAGTACTCCTCCGGCCATGGTTGCCATCCCCCCGGTCATTACCAGCAGGATTTCAGATTTGGTCATGTTGGGCAGGTAGGCTTTGATCATCAGGGGCGACTCTGTTTGCCCCAGGAAAATGTTGCCCGCTACCGATAAGCTCTCAGCTCCTGAAAGTTTCAATGCTTTGGTCATCAGCCATGCGAGAACATACACTACCTTCTGGATAATGCCCAGATAAAACAGCAAGCTGGTAAGGGCAGAGAAAAAGACAATGGTAGGCAAAACCTGGAAGGCAAAGATAAAGCCGTAGGTTTCGGTATTAAGGAATCCTGCAAAGAGAAACTCGGTTCCTTCTTTGGTGAAATCAAGAATGACTACGAACATTTTTCCCACCAGTTCGAAAAAGTATTGAACAGCAGGTACCTGCAAAATACCAAAGGCAAGCAATACCTGTATGGAGAGGCCTACTGCCACCAGTTTCCAGGAAACGGCCCTGCGGTTGGCACTGAAGATCCATGCAATGCCTATGAGCACCAGCATGCCAAACAATCCGCGCAGGATATTGGTAAATCCAAAGGCAAAACCTGCTACTTCGGTACGTTTGTATTCCAGGTGGTGAATATACTCTTCTCCGCGCAGCACCAGGGTGTTGGCAGAGAATTCTTCAATGGTAAAGATTACCGGCTTTTTTGCTCCTTTGAGCATATCGCCGGTAAGGCTTGCCACCACTTCTCCTTCATGAAAAAAAGTAATAACAGGTTCACCTTCCCTGGCTTCATACAAAATGGAATCTATCTCAGCAGTGATGCCATCCAGGGTGGGTATTATCACCAATGTATCGGCCTGTCGCGACCAGGTTCCGCCCGTTTCCATATCAATGGAAGAAAATGAAAGGTTGAAAACGTATTCTTCGGTATTGAGTAGCGAGAGGAAATCACCTTCTGCTCCGGGAATGCTCTCTCCGGTTTCTATATCAACACTTTCAAGGAGTTTCCAGTTTTGGGTAATTTCTGCAACAGGCTGTTCATCCACGATATTTCTGCAGGAAGTGACCATGAAAAGCAAGCCTGCAAGAGAGAGTAACCAGGTTAGCGAAAGGGTATTTTTTCTCATTTTCAGCGTTTTTGAAAAGTGTGATAATCAATTAATTGTTAAAGTTCGAATTTAAACGGAATGATAATCAGGTGTTAAGGTAGTATTGTAGCTTCTGATTTGTCTGTCCGGGTAAAAAAAAAGGCGATGAAAACATCGCCTGCAAACCTATTAATTTTTTTTCAAAGACAGTGAACCTTTTCAAAAATATTCTTACTGTCTTATTCTGATGTTACTTATGGGACTTTCTTTTGTTGATTTCATCTCTTATTTTGGAGGCTTTTTCATAGGCCTCTTCATCAATGGCAGCCATGAGCAAATCTTCCAGTTCTTTCACCGAAAAATTCTCATAATCCGTTGCTGTTACCGGGTCTGGCGGCATGCTTTCTTCACCCGGCATCTTTTCATCATCCTGCAGTACAATTCCCGCGGCACTTAAAATCTCTTCATGGGTAAAAATAGGGCACTTGAATCTTACTGCTAATGCTACGGCATCTGATGTACGCGAGTCTATTTCTACTTCCTTTATCCCGTCAAAACAAATCAGTTTGGAATAAAAAATTCCTTCAGCAAATTTATATATGATTACCTCTTTTATGATGATATTAAAGGTTTGGGCAAAGTTTTTCAATAAATCATGGGTAAGCGGCCTTGAAGGTTTCATCTTCTCCAGTTCAATGGCGATGGCCTGCGCTTCAAAGCTTCCTATGATGATGGGTAGCCTCCTCTTTTCTCCTTCTTCGCCCAGAATAAGTGCATAGGCACCCGACTGTGACTGGCTGTATGATATCCCTAAAATCTCGAGTTTTATTTTTTTCATTAAACAATACCTGTTTGTTGTTTTCTATTGTCTTTGATATACGCTGGCAAACAAATACCTGTAATACTTTACAGCCATTTCTTTCATTCAACCCGGTATGAATAATTTTTCATTTTTCTACCCTGTCCTTTTTACAAAATTAGTTTTATTTTATGATTTATCCATGGTTCTGATGGTTTTTTCGGATAACCCTTGAATCTGTTTTCTAACGTAGTTTTAACAGAGAATATCACTTTGTGTTCATTGCAATGGGATTTCTTCATGTATTTATGTTCTTGTTTTCCTTCCGTCTGATTCATTACAACCTGTTGCATGGCTGCCAAATTCCAACCTTAAATGACAACTTATTGAATGTTAATGTTTTGAAAAGTAGAATTTAAGGCGGTTTGCTCCCGAAAAACTCCGATTGGAATATCGGTTTACGATAGGGGAAACAGTGAGATAAAACTTTTCCATTTTTTTTAAATTTATGTTAATGGGACAGGATTAATTTTTATTTTTGCTCACACCCAAATCTTAATTAATCCAAAACAAAACACATTGTTTCATTAAAAATTAAGGAGGAAAAAAATGCCGTTAATTTTTTGGTTAGTACCTGTCAGTGCAGCCCTTGCTTTATTGTTTGCCTACTATTTTTTCCGGCAAATGATGCGTCACCCGGAAGGCACCGACATGATGAAAAAAATTGCTGAACACGTCCGAAAAGGCGCTTCGGCATATTTAAGACAACAATACAAAGTAGTTATTGTTGTCTTTTTTATTATTGCTGTCATTTTTAGCATTTTGGCCTACGGGCTGGGGGTTCAGAATCCCTGGGTACCGGTGGCCTTTATTTCCGGAGGGTTTTTCTCTGGTTTGGCAGGTTTTTTCGGGATGAAAGCTGCAACTTATGCCTCGGCACGGGTAGCCCATGCCTGCCGCACATCTCTTGACGGGGGATTGCGCCTTGCTTTCCGCAGTGGTGCCGTAATGGGACTGGTAGTGGTAGGGCTTGTGCTGGTAGACATATCGTTGTGGTTTGTTATCCTCAATTATTTCATCCCCGAAACTGCGGATGGCTATAAACTGATGACCATCACAGCCATAATGCTTACTTTCGGAATGGGTGCCTCTACCCAGGCGCTGTTTGCCCGGGTAGGCGGAGGTATTTATACCAAGGCTGCCGATGTAGGGGCCGACCTGGTAGGTAAAGTAGAAGCCGGAATTCCTGAGGATGACCCGCGCAACCCCGCAACCATTGCCGACAATGTGGGCGACAATGTGGGCGATGTGGCCGGTATGGGAGCCGATCTTTTCGAATCCTTCGCTGCTTCTATCCTTGCTACTGCATTGCTGGGAGCCGCTGCTTTTATGGGTATTGACCCGGTAACGGGGATAAAATATACCCTTGACATTCAGACCAACGCTGTGATTGCTCCCATGTTGATTGCTGCTGTGGGTACTTTACTTTCCATAGCCGGAGTATTTATGGTACGCACCAAAGAAGGGGCGACACAAAAACAGCTGCTCCACTCCCTGGGCTTCGGTGTGAACGTGAGTGCTGCGCTTATTGTGGTTTTCTCTTTCCTTATATTGTATTACCTCGGTTTGCCCAACTATGTGGGTATATGGGGATCCATTGTGATTGGATTGCTTGCCGGAATTGGTATTGGGCAGTCGACAGAGTACTTTACTGCATCTGCCTACAAACCTACACAAAGGATTGCTGAGTCCAGCCAAACCGGTGCTGCAACCGTTATTATCAATGGGGTAGGAACGGGTCTTATATCTGCCGCCGTTCCCCTGGGTATCATCGTAGTTGCCATCACACTGGCTTATTCTTTTGCTACTGGATTTAGCTTTCATGTAGATTACCTCAATTTTGGTCTGTACGGTATCGGTGTGGCTGCAGTAGGGATGCTTTCCACGCTGGGAATTACCCTCGCTACCGATGCATACGGTCCCATTGCTGACAATGCAGGAGGGAATGCTCAGATGTGTGCCCTGGGTGCTGAGGTACGTGCCCGCACCGATGCTTTGGACGCACTGGGTAACACTACCGCTGCTACCGGAAAAGGATTTGCCATTGGTAGCGCTGCTCTCACGGCACTTGCATTGCTTGCCTCTTATTTTGAAGAGGTGAGGATGATGTACGTGAAATTCCTGGATATGCCCAATGAGCTAATCAACGGTATTCCCGCCATTGATGCAGCTTTTATCGATTTTGTTTACCATTACCAGATTCACCTGATGAATCCCAAGGTTATCGTGGGAATATTCCTGGGTGTAATGTCCGTATTTCTTTTCAGTGGAATGACCATGAACGCTGTGGGACGTGCTGCACAAAAAATGGTTGATGAAGTGCGTCGTCAGTTCAGAACCATTCCTGGTATTATGGAAGGAACAGCGGAGCCCGATTATGCACGCTGCGTGGAAATTTCTACCAAAGGAGCCCAGAAAGAGATGATGTTGCCTTCGCTGGTTGCATTGCTTATCCCTGTGATAGTAGGTCTTGTTTTTGGTGTGGCAGGTATAACGGGATTGCTTATCGGAACCATCTCCAGCGGTTTTGCCCTGGCCATCTTTATGGCCAATGCCGGTGGGGCGTGGGACAACGCCAAGAAATATGTGGAAGAAGGTCACTATGGTGGCAAAGGTTCTGAAAACCACAAAGCCACCGTAATTGGTGATACTGTGGGCGATCCTTTCAAGGACACTTCAGGCCCCAGCCTCAATATTCTTATCAAACTGATGGTAATGGCTTCCGTAGTTACGGTGGGTGTAGCTGTTTCCTATAGTTTGCTCTAAGGTCAGAAACAAAAGATACCCCATAAAAAAAGCCGTTTCAGATTTTCTGAAACGGCTTTTTCCTGACATCCAGTCAATTTAATCCTGCTGTGCATACGATTCAATGGGCTCACAGGTGCAAACCAGGTTGCGATCGCCATAAGCATCATCGATGCGGGTAACAGGGGTGAAGTATTTGATCTCTTCTGACCATGGCATGGGAAAGGCTGCTCTTTCGCGGCTGTAGGGCATATCCCAGTCGCTGTTAATAACCATCTTTGCTGTATGCGGAGCGTTTTTGATAAGGTTGTTGTCCTTGTCGGCTTTCTCCTCTTCAATTTCGCGAATCTCTTCACGGATGGCCAGCATGGTGTCGATAAAACGATCAAGCTCTGACAAAGGCTCACTTTCGGTGGGTTCAACCATCAGGGTGCCCACTACGGGAAATGCTACAGTAGGAGCATGGAAGCCATAGTCCATCAGTCGTTTTGCAATGTCGATGGCATCTATTCCTACTGCTTTCTTAAAGGGTGCACAGTCAAGGATCAGTTCGTGTGCCGACCACCCTTTTTCACCGGTATAGAGCACTTTGTAATCCTTTTCCAGGGAAACCTTGATATAATTGGCATTGAGAATGGCAATTTTGGTGGCTTCGGTTACTCCATCACCACCCAAAAGCTTAATGTAGCCATAGGTAATGGGCAGAATGAAAGCGCTTCCGAATGGAGCTGCCGATACGGCATGGATGCCCTGTTCGCCACCGGTTTTGATCATCACGTGCGAGGGAAGGAACTTCACCAGGTGCTCGGCTACTCCAATGGGGCCTACTCCCGGGCCACCGCCACCATGTGGGATAGCAAAGGTTTTGTGCAGGTTGAGGTGGCAAACATCGGCACCACAAATGGCCGGATTGGTCAGGCCTACCTGCGCGTTCATATTGGCGCCATCCATATAAACCTGTCCACCATTGTCATGGACAATTTTAGTAACCTCCAGGATATTTTCTTCAAATACCCCGTGGGTAGAAGGATAGGTAACCATGATGGCTGCCAGGTTGTCTTTATGCTTATCTGCCTTGGCTTTCAGGTCGTCGATGTCGATATTGCCACGTTCGTCGCATTTTACTACCACAACCTTTGTTCCTGCCATTACGGCACTTGCGGGGTTGGTACCGTGAGCTGAAGAGGGGATAAGGGTGACATCGCGATGTTCTTCGCCGCGGCTGCGGTGGTAAGCTTGTATAACTGCCAGCCCGGAATATTCACCAGAGGCACCCGAATTGGGCATAAAAGTCATGGCAGCAAAACCGGTAATTTCGCAAAGATCTTTTTCCAGTTCCCTGATAAGCTCCAGGTATCCTTCTGCCTGATCTACCGGAACGAAAGGGTGGATATTGGCAAACTCGGGCCAGCTCAGATGGAACAGTTCTGCTGCTGCATTGAGTTTCATCGTGCAACTACCCAGGGGAATCATGGTGCGGTTGAGCGCCAAATCGCGGTTCTCTAGCTTCTTCATGTAACGCATCATTTCCGTTTCCGAATGGTAGGAGTTGAAAACGGTTTGTTGCAGGAATTCTGATTTGCGGCTGAGTTCCTTCGATACTGTGGTGATTTTTTCACATTCCACAGGATCGCAAACAAACTTTTTGTATTCTTTGTGGTTGGCCATGGCAAAAATTTCCAGCATCACATTGATGTCGGTCAGAGCAGTTGTTTCATCCAGGCTGATTCCGATGTTTTTTTCATCAATGGTGCGGAAGTTCATGTTTCTGGCCTCGGCCATCTGCTTGATGGTGTCAGCATATACGTTTTCCGGTAGTTCGAATTGCAGGGTGTCGAAATAATATTCGTTCACCTGCTTGTATCCGTATTTTTGTACTTCCTGGGCCAATACACCTGTGAGAATGTTGATATGGCGTCCTATTTTTTTCAGTCCTTTGGGGCCATGGTACACAGCATACATGCCTGCCATAACTGCAAGCAGTGCCTGTGCAGTGCAGATATTGGAAGTGGCTTTTTCGCGCTTAATATGCTGCTCGCGGGTTTGCAATGCCATACGAAGTGCTTTGTTGCCCAGTCTGTCAACCGATACGCCGATAATCCTACCGGGGATCTGGCGTTTAAACTCATCGGTAGTGGCGAAAAATCCTGCATGCGGACCCCCATATCCCATGGGTACACCAAAACGTTGTGTTGAACCTACCACCACGTCGGCACCCCACTCTCCGGGAGGGGTCAAAAGGGTAAGGCTGAGCAGATCGGCAGCAACCACCAGTTTCATTTGTTTGTCTTTTACCTTTTCTACAAAAGGTTTATAGTTGTTCACACTACCTCTTTCATCGGGATACTGTAACAATGCCCCAAAATAACTGTCATCAAGATGTGCTAAATCACAATCTTTTATCACCAGTTCGATGCCAAGGGGCTCAGCCCGGTTTTTCAGCACATCGATGGTCTGAGGGAAAGTTCTTTCACATACAAAAAACTTGTTGATACCCTTTTTCTGAGCATCGCGCGAGCGTGTATTGAACAGCATGATCATCGCTTCTGCAGCAGCAGTTGCTTCGTCCAGCAATGATGCGTTGGCAATCTCCATTCCGGTAAGATCACTGATAACGGTCTGATAGTTCAGGAGTGCTTCCAGGCGGCCCTGGGATATTTCTGCCTGGTAAGGTGTGTAGGCAGTATACCAGCCTGGATTCTCAAGAATATTGCGCTGAATTACTCCCGGGGTGATGGTGTTGTAATACCCCATGCCAATATAAGTCTTGTAAATTTTGTTCTTGTTGCCCAGGGATTTGAGATGGTTAAGGTATTCGTACTCATTTAATCCTTGGGGAAGCTTCAGGCTTTCTTTCAGGCGAATGGCTTTGGGAACGGTTTGATCGATCAGTTCATCTACTGATGAAACTCCGATCCTTTTAATCATTTTTTCAATGTCTTCGGCTCGAGGGCCATTATGTCTTGAAATGAAATTGTTAGTTATCATGTTTTAATACTGTTTTTTGAATGGATTTAAGAGAAAATTCTGTGTTTATATTTGGCATTGAAATTTGTACTGAGATAACAGCTCAGACTTTTATTTGTTTATACCATAACAAGGTTGAAAATGCATAAAAAGGTTAAGAAAATGAGCTGCTTAACGATTGGAAGCAAAACAAAACCGGCACATCAGTTGAAAAAATGATTGCACCGGTTTTTTTATCATCATATTGATAGGAATCGTTTATCTCAGTTCATGTATTTTTCAGCAAATTGCCTGCCTGCCTCCAGTGCGTTATGGTTGAGCTTCACCAGTTCTTCCCCTTTTCTTCCAAAGAAAAAACTGATGGCATCCCTGAGCTTTTCGTACTCAAGCCCCAGAAACGGTGAAGCCGCTCCCAGCATTACCATGTTGGCAGCCTTTACTGTTCCCAGCTCAGTAGCAATGGATTCAGCATCCAGTGCTATGTGTTGGGGGAGTTTTTCAATTTCTTCCATCAGCTGTTTTTCATCAGGATAGTTGGGGATGTTAATGAAAGGTTTGGTGTTGGTTACCACCCAGCCATCTTTGCTGAGGAAGGGCAAATATCTGAGACACTCCATGGGCTCCACAGAAAGTATCATGTCGGCTTTTCCATGTGGGATAAGGTCAGATGCAATGGGTTGGTCCGACAAGCGAAGGTTGCTTTGCACGTCGCCGCCACGCTGGCTCATTCCGTGCACTTCAGCTTGTTTCAGGTAGAGGCCGGTTTCTACTGCTGCATAACCGATGATGGCTGCAATGGATAAAATCCCTTGTCCGCCCACACCGGCTAAAATTATATCTTTCTTCATTCTGATTTCTTTTTGCGTTCTGATAAATATATGATTTTAACTCAAAGGGTTGACAAGACTAAGCTTTTGCTTTTTCCTTGAATTTGTCGCGCATGCGTTTGTTGAGTGTTTGTATGCATTCACGCCTTGGGATGATAACACTGACTCCGTCATACTCAAGTTCTTCCTTGATGACAGCCAGGTTCTCTTCATGTTTTTTTGGAAGGGGTTTCAGTACCCGGATATGCTCTTCTTTCACACCTATGCCACGACAGATATCTTCAATCTTACCAAAGGCAGAAGAGGGTTGTCCGCCTGTCATACCGGTAGTAGCATTGTCGAGGATGAAAACGGTAATGCTGGAATTGTCATTGACCGCATCCAGTAATCCGGTAATTCCGGAATGGGTGAAAGTGCTGTCGCCAATAACTGCTACGGCAGGCCTGAGTCCGGCATCTGCTGCCCCTTTGGCCATGGTAATGGAAGCGCCCATGTCAACACAGGTATTGATGGCATCATAAGGAGCCAGTGCGCCAAGGGTATAGCAACCGATGTCGGCAAATACGCGTCCTTTTCCATATTTTTCCAGTGCTTCATTAATGGCATTGTAGCTGTCGATATGTGAACACCCTTTGCACAGAGAAGGCGGACGGTTGGCTACCAGTGCCGGGATTTCCTGCAGTTGGGGTGCTTCAAATCCAAGGGCGCTGCCCACAATTACCGGATTAAGCTCTCCGTCGCGCGGAATGCTGCCGTCCAGTCGACCTCTGATGGTTTTTCCCTTGTTGAGCAACCCTCGCAGGAGTTCTTCAACAATGGGATAGCCCTCCTCGAGTACCATTACGCTTTCACATTCTTCGTAAAGTTTCTCGATCATTTTGGCCGGAGCGGGATATTGTGAAACTTTCACCACAGGGAAAGGCACATTGCGGTCAGGATAGTTTTCCATGAGGTAATTGTATGCCAGTCCGCAGGCAATGATTCCCATGCTTTTGTCTTTTCCGTCGGTGTAAGTGTTAAATCCGGAGGTTTCTGCTGCCGCTTCAAAGTGGGGTTGGTTGTTAAGCAGGTCTTTGTATTGTTTGCGTGCAATGGCAGGCAGCAAAATAAACTGCTTGAGGTTTTCCGGAAGTTTTACCAGGTTTTGTTCCCTTGACGTTTTTCTTGCTACACCCGCTCTTGAGTGGGCCAGACGTGTGGTAATGCGCAACATTACCGGAATATGGAACTTTTCGCTGAGCTCAAAGCCATAGTGTACCATATCATAAGCCTCTTGCTGGTCGCAGGGTTCGAGCATGGGTATCATGGCAAACTTGCCATAGAAGCGTGAGTCCTGTTCGTTTTGCGATGAGTGCATGGAGGGGTCGTCAGCTACCACGAAAATGATGCCTCCGTTGGCACCGGTAATAGATGAATTGATGAAAGCATCTGCAGCCACGTTCAAACCCACGTGTTTCATGCATACCATGGCTCTTTTGCCGGCATAGCTCATGCCCAGAGCTGCTTCGGCAGATGTTTTTTCATTGGCAGTCCAGGTGGCCACAATATTTTTTTCTTTGGCCTCTTTGCTGGAAATTACATATTGGGTGATTTCGGTGGATGGGGTGCCGGGATAGGCATAAATGCCGCTCATGCCGGCATCAATGGCTGCCTGGGCAATGGCCTCATCTCCCAGTAAAAGTTGTTTTTGCATAAAGGTGATATTTAAGTAGTTAATTATGTTTTGATAGCGTGTTTTCTGTAGGTGCAAAACTAACAAAATTATTCCGATATGGCAGGAAATATCGGTTCTAAAGGCCTTGTTTAGAATGGGTTTAAATAATGGGTTGGGAGGTTTTTGTTACGTATGTAAAACTTTCTATAGATTTGCAGGTTTTATACTAAAAATTTATCCTTTTGCAATATTTTCCGTATATTGCAGTTAGTTTAATGTGGCCCTGCATGTGCCAATAACAACATGTACCCTTTTTCAATACTGTAACTGTAAATCCTTAGATTTCTTATGAATTTTCTTGCTCACATCTACCTTTCCGGAAAAGACGAAAACCTGATGCTGGGAAATTTTATTGCTGACATGGTAAAGGGGAAACAGATTGAAAAATACAAACCTGAAGTGGTCAAGGGGATACGGTTGCACCGAAAGATCGATGAGTTTACCGATACACACCCATATGTGGCACGCAGTAAGGATCGTATTCGTGGCAATTACCGGCACTATTCAGGGGTTGTGGTGGATATGTTTTACGACCATTTTCTGGCCCGCAACTGGGAAACATACAGCAAGGAACCCATAGAATCATTCGTGCAGAGTGCCTATAATGTGCTGTTGAAGAACTATATCATGTTGCCCAGACGGGCCAAGTTTATCCTGCCTATCATGATTGGGGCCAACTGGCTGGTGAATTATGCTGATCTGAAGAGTTTTCAGCGCCAGATGGAGGGACTTTCCAGGCGCACCCCTTTTGATTCGGGGATGGAAAATGCGGTAACGGATCTCAAGCTGCACTATACAGAGCTTGAGCAGGACTTTACGGATTTCTTTCCCGAGCTGGTAGGTTTTGTTAAGGGATACCTTGCCGCCGAAAATGATAAGTTTCTTACAGGAAAAACAAGCTGATTTTTTAAACTCTGCCAGTTTACTCGTCGGACGACTGAAAGTCGTCGGACGAGGGGAACGCGCGTTCAGGCTCCTGGTCAGACGACTCCAGGTCGTCAGACCAGTAAGGGGTGGCGTCTGCTTTTACTCGTCGGACGACTGAAAGTCGTCGGACGAGGAGAGTGCCGGGGACGGGTTTAGTATCTTAAATTCCCCACCAGGTATTTCTGCACGTAATCGCGGATTCCCTCTTCCAGTGAAAAGAATGGACCCGAATAGCCTATCGACCTGAGTTTGTCCATATTGGCTTCGGTAAAATACTGGTACTTATCCCTGATGTCTTCGGGTGTATCCATGAAATCAATTTTTTCTTCCGTCTCCATGGCAGCGAAGGTGGCTTTGGCCAAATCCAGGAAACTCCGTGCTTTGCCTGTACCCAGATTGTAAATGCCCGAATCGCGCTTGTGCATCATCAGGTAAAAGCAAACCTGAATCACATCCTTCACATACACAAAATCTCGCAACTGCTCCCCATCTTTGAAATCTGGTTTGTGTGAACGAAAGAGGTTCATCTGCCCGGTTTTTTTGATTTGGTTGTAGGCATGAATCACTACCGAGGCCATTCGTCCCTTATGGTATTCATTGGGGCCATAAACATTAAAAAACTTCAATCCTGCCCAGAAATAAGGCTTATGCTCCTGTGCCAGCACCCATTTGTCAAATTCGTTTTTGCTTTCCCCGTAGGGGTTTAAGGGTAGGAGTTTCTCAACTATCTCATGGCTGTCGTTGTATCCCAGCTGCCCGTCTCCGTAGGTAGCCGCAGAGGATGCATATACCAGGGGCAGATCATAGTCAGCACAGGCTTTCCACATCTGTTTGGAGTAATTGAGGTTGAGTTTGTCAAACACCCTGGAGTCAAATTCGGTGGTGTCAGTGCGCGCGCCCAGGTGAAATACGAAGTTTACCTGCCGGTGGTTTTCACTGAGCCATTCAAAAAACACTTCCCTGTTGATTTTTTGCCTGTAAGCTTTGTTTTTGAGGTTTTGGTTTTTGTCCTCCCTGGTGAAGTCATCCACACAGATGATATCCTTATAGCCTTTGTTGTTTAGCTTGTTTACCAGGCAACTTCCTATGAATCCTGCGGCTCCTGTTACGATTATCATTTCTTGCTTTTTTTGTCAGATGAATAATACGTGAATGGTGTTTTTTGTCTGTTCGTCACTCATGCAAAACCTGCAAGATTACTTTGTTCAGATTTTCTATGGCTTTGGGTATACTCCAACGGTCGGAGTCTCTTTGTTCCACGTAGTTGGAAACGGCACGGATTTGCGCGCAGGGAACATCCTCTGCCAGGCAGGCAAAGAAAAAGGCGGCCCCTTCCATGCTTTCGGTGGCGGGGTTGCAGCGCTGGCGGATTTTTTCTATGCTTTTGTTGGTAGTGTGTGTCCGGTTTACTGTAATGCTGCGCACCGTTTTGAGCTTGTTGATGGTTTTGCTTTTGATGGGCAATTCATTGATTACCTGTCCGTCACGGTAAGGAAAATAATTTTCCTCTAATAATTTGAGGTCAATAAGCGACAGGAAGTATTCCCCCTGCTCGTTGCCCAGTTCCGGAAACTGATCGTGGGTAATATGCACCACTTCTCCCAACTCAAGATCGTGGTCGAAGCTGCCGGCAATGCCCAGGTTAAGCGCCCCGTTATAAGTATGCCGTGTCAGAGCTTTGCCCATAAAGAAGGCAGTAGGAACCATCCCAACTCCGGTGGTAAGCACATCAATGGTCATTTTTTTGTAAATGTACCTGTTCATTTGCGCATCAACGCGTTCCTGAAATGTAAATTGCTTTAATAATGGATTGATTTCCAATGTCGTAGCAGATACTATAAGTATTCTCATAACTTCAGTAAAAAGTAAAATAGGAAAAGGAATTACAAATGTAAAAATACAAACATTAACGGTCTGTTCAAAAAAAATGTAATGTTTTGCTACCTGGAAGTTATTGATGGAATGTAACCATAATGGTAAGTTAAAGTTGGGTTATGACGAAACTTTATTGATCTCACCTGGTGTTTCTCCAAAGATTTCCTTGTAAGAACGGTAAAAGTAGGTTCTGTTGTTGAAACCTGTCATATAAATGATGTCAGTGATGGAGTATTTCCCTTCGGCTATGAGTTGCCGGGCTTTTTTAAGCCTGAAATTTTTTACCAGGCCATGTGGAGTTAGCCCGGTGAGTGCTTTGATTTTTCTGTAAAGCTGCGCTTTGCTCAGGGCCAGGTGCGAAGCCATTAAATCTGCATCCATATTTTCATTGCCATAGTTGTCTTCAATAAAAGCAATGCACTTATCCAGCAGCTCTTTGTCCCTGGAAGAGTAGTTTTCCTGAAGCTTGTAAGATGGTGTGCCGAAATTTGCTTTGAAGTATTCCGAAAATTGTTCTCGTGCTTTGAGGAGTTTTTCTATTCTTACAAACAGATGTTTTGGGTGGAAAGGCTTGGGAATGTATGAATCTGCCCCCATTTCAAGACCTTCGATACGGTTTTCCATCTCAGTTTTTGCCGTTAGCAGGATGATGGGGATATGGCTGGTGAGCAATTCTGATTTGATGGTTTTACACAAAGTAAGACCATCCATTTCCGGCATCATGATATCGCTCACCAGCAAGTCGATGCGGTTGTTTTGAATGAGTTCAAGGGCTTGCTTTCCGTTTTTGGCCAAAGAAACATCGTATTGTTCGGAAAGCAGTCTGAAAAGAAGGTTGGAAAGCTCCAAATCGTCTTCAGCAACCAGGATCCGGTATTTTTTGGGTGTAGTCCACAGGGCAGGCTTGGCAGATGATGATGGGTTTTCTGCTCTTTGACCCGGTGCAAACTCCTCGGTCATATTTTCGAGCAATCCAGATCGGGTTATCAGGCCTGCCGGCTGGTACTGTACGTTTTCTCTTGATTCTGCAGGTTTATAGGGTAATGAAACCGTAAATGAACTTCCTGTATTGGGTTTGCTTTCTACCGAAATATTGCCGCCCAGCAATTCAACAAGGGTTTTGGTATATGCCAGTCCAATTCCTATTCCCTTAAATGACTGCCGGTTCTGATGCTGGTCCTGTGCATATTGGTAAAAGCTTTCGAAAATGTTATATAAAGATTGCTTTGGGATCCCAATTCCTGTATCATTTACACTGATAATTATACTTTGGTTATGTTTTCCAAGCTTTACGGTTACACTGCCTCCGGGTGGAGTATATTTCATGGCATTGGAAAGCAGATTGAGCATGATTTTCTCCAGCTTTCCTGCATCGGTAACAACCCATAGCTCAGCAACATCAGGCTCAAAGCTGAGTTCCAGTTCGTTTTCCCTGGCAAAATGAGAGAATATTTCTGCAATATTGTTGATGGAACTTACCAGTTCCGTGGTTTCTGATTTTATTCTTTCGCGACCCGTATCAAGCTTACGGAATTCAAGTAATTCCTGCACCAGTCGTTGCATGCGGCGCGAATTCTGATAAATGGTTTTTACCAGACTGGAAGATTCTTCTTTGTTTTGTCCATGGTTCATCAAGCTGGCGGCAGAGGCAAATATAAGGGTAAGCGGTGTGCCAAATTCATGGGCCAGGTTGGTAAAAAACACCAATTTATATTGGTTGATCTCCTTTTCTTTTTCCTGTTTGATTTTTTCCATTGCACGCTCTTGCTTCCTGCGCAACCTGTTGGTCTGGTAACGATAGAACAGGTATACGATAATCCCGCCGAGTACCATGTAAAACAGGTAGGCCTGCCAGGTTCTCCAGATGGGAGGTGTAATGACAATCTGCAGGGTTTTTATGTCATCAGACCACACCCCGTCTTCATTGGTAGCTCTGACCAATAGCCTGTATCTGCCAAAAGGGACATTGGTAAAGCTGGCCTCACGTTGATTGCCCGCAAAAACCCATTCGTCATTGAAGTTCTCCAGCTTGTATTCGAAAAGGCTTTTGTCGGGATTGATGAAATTGAGGGTCGTGAATTCAATGGTGAAGAAATTCTGATGGTGCTTTAATGAGATAGATTCGAGTTCATTAATGTTTTTGCTCAGTATCTCAGTAGAGTCGCCTGGCAGAATCATCCTGTTGTAAAGCCGAAAACCATTGAAAATCAGTTCGGGCATTCTTTGTGATACTTTGATGTCGGAAGGGTAAAACCAGTCCAGCCCGTTGATGCCTCCAAAATAGAACTTTCCTGATGACTGACCGATGCAGGCAGCCCCATCGGTGTATTCATTGCTTTGCAAACCGTCGGCACTGTTGAAATTCAGGAAATGATTGTTTTTCCTGTCAAACTTGCTGAGCCCTTTGTTGGTGCTGGTCCATATGTTTCCCTCATTATCTTCGAGTATGGCATGTATGGTATTGTTGGGCAGTCCATCCCGGGTTGAGTAATGGTTGAATGAATAGGGTGTAAAACTGATGTTGATTTTGTTGAGTCCCCCGCTTGTTCCGACCCAAAGGCGACCGTCTTTACCCATGTATAAACTCAGAATGTCAATATCACTGAGTCCGTCCTTTTGATCGCTGGCAAGACCTATGTTCTCCAGTCCACCTGTAAGTGTATTAAGACGATAGATTCCTGCTCCCCGGGTGCCAAGCCACAAAATGTTGGGTTTTTCCTCTGCGATGGCATATACGATATTGCTTTTTAAGGAGTTGTCGGGATCTTCTCCCCGGATTTGCATGTGATTGATGAGTGTAAACCCTTTTTTGTCCTTACGAACTGTAAGTCCTAAAACGCCATAACCACTTGTGCCCAGCCAAACCTGGCCAAAGGCATCGATACAAATATCGTATACTGAGCCGAATTCGAGGTCTTCGGCCCCTTTTAAATCCGTGGGGAAATGATAAAACTTACCTGTGGATAAATCCATCAGGTCAATTCCTGAGCCATCATGGCCTATCCACAAATGACCCGAGTGGTCCTCTTGCAATGAGAGCACAGCATTGTTGGTCAGGCCGTTATCAGTGGTGTAGTAGACTGTGCTTCCTTTTTTTGCCGGAATAAAATTCAGTCCGTTTCCCCTTGTTCCCACCCAAAGATTTTGGTTGGTGTCCTCAAAAATAGCACGCACTATCTGATGGTTGAGTTGTCGTTCAGATGCTTCACCGCGTATTATCTGAAAAAATGGCTTGGGTTTCATGATGGTTCGGAAGACTCCTTCTCCATCGGTCCCAATCCAAAGCATGTCCTCCGCTGTTTCAAGAATGGACCAGATTTTAACGCGTTTGTCGGCCACTTCTGGTAAAAGATGCAAGGCAGAAACAATACTGAAATTATCCCCGGGTGTAATGTGATAAATTCCTCCCTGGTCTGTTCCTGCCCATAAATAGTCATGCCGGGCAGAAGGTTGCAGCTCTGTTACCTGAAAATCGGGCTCTGCCAACTTTATTGTATGTGCCTCCATGGACGTGAGGTTGATCATTATTAACCCTCCTTTGCGAAAGCTCAATGCAAGGTGCGGAGTATTATCCAAAAGGAAAAACCAGCTCTCATTGTAGTTGTCGGGATCCACTTTTGGGCAAATGTCGGGTATATTCATGGTGACAACACGGGCCTCTTCCTCAAAATCAAAAACATTCAGGGAGTTATCTGCAATGAAAAACAATAGGGATTCAGCAAAGAAAAAGTCATATACCCGTCTTAGGTTTTCATTTTCATATCCCGGCAAAAGGAATTGGCGAAATTCTCCATCAATGGGAGAAAAGTGGAACAGCCCTAATCCATATGCGCTTACCCATAAGTTTCCGTCATATCCTTTTCGTGCTTTGATACTTTGCTCTTTCAACGACAATTCGGGGTGTTCTGTAAACCAGCTGGTGAAGTTTTCAAGATCATGCGAATATTGGTTTAAGCCCCTTTCAGTGACAATCCAAAGGTTATTGCTATCATCTTCCAGCATCGTGCGGATAATGTTGTTGCTGATGGCATGCTGGTCGAAAATATCGGGATAAAATG
>RECE01000044.1 GCA_007694165.1 Bacteroidota bacterium | reverse complement strand
AAGATCAAGGAGTTTCTGGGCGATATTTACGATTTTATCGAAAGCCGAAACATCCAGCACCTTTCCGACCTTGAGCTGGCCCGCAAAGCATCCTCTTCATCTCAGGGCAGCAACAGCTCCGACAACAAATTGCAGTGGGAGCGCAGAAAAGAACAGGAAAAGGAATTGCGCAAAATCCAGAACCAGATTGCCCGTTGCGAAAAACGCATGGCTGAGCTGGAGGAAGAAATCAAAAAGGGCGAACTCATCATCTCCAACCCCGGAGACCAACCCGCCGGCTTCAACAACGACGAATTCTTTAAAAACTACACCTCCCTCAAAACCGAACTCCAAACCCGGGAGTCAGAATGGGAAGGGCTGCAATTGAAGCTTGAGGAAATGGAAGATAAACCCTAAAGCCCGGATTACGGTTCCTGTAAACGTTAGGTCAAACATCTTCAGAATGTTCGATCTTTTGATGATTTTTAATCAAAAGGCCTATCTTTATACCCGGAACTTAATTTAAAGTTATGATAACAGCAGGAATCATTGATGACGAACCTAAGGTAGCAGAAGGGCTAAAAAAAATCATTGAGAAGTATCTATCCAAAAACATCCGGGTGGTCTTTGTTTCTTATTCGGTAAAAGAAGCGGTAGCACAGATCAATATACACCAACCCAACCTGGTTTTTCTGGATGTGGAAATGCCCGATGAAAATGGTTTTGAGCTGTTTAAACATTATCATCGTCCGGATTTTAAGGTGGTGATCACCACAGCGCATAAAGAATATGCCATCAATGCAATCAAGCATTCTGCCCTGGACTACCTGTTGAAACCCATCAATCATTTAGAGCTGTTTGAACTGATAAAAAAAATCGAAAAACGGGAAAACAGTTCCAGGTTTCACTTTCAGCTCGAGACCCTGATTGCCAATCTTAACAATGGATCCGAAGCGGTTTCCAAAATTGCATTCCCTACGCAGACGGGCTTAGAGTTTGTCAAGGTAAACAACATTGTGTATTGTCAGGCCGAAAATACCTATACGACAATACATACCAGTCTCAATGAATCCATCGTGGTTTCCAAAACACTGAAAGCGGTAGAAGAACAGCTGCCGGAAAAGTTGTTTATGCGCATCCACAAATCCTTTCTGGTAAATGTGAACTATATCAAATCGTATAGCCGGGCCGGCGGACAGGGGGTTATTCTGGAAAACGGCCTTCTTTTGCCTGTGGCAGGCGGAAAAGCAAAGGATATTATTGCATTGCTTAAAAATGAGTAATTACCACCTGAAAAAGATAATTCTGCTTTGTTTGTTGTTGCCCATGGTTTTTCAGGCAGCATCACAGCAATGTCATTCGGTGCATTATACCCTCAGAGACGGCTTGTCCAGCAACAGGGTGCGGACCTTTTTCAAAGATTCACGCGATATTCTCTGGGTTGGAACCGATGCAGGCCTTTCCACCTATGATGGGGAAAAAATCCGCAGATTTGCTTTGCCAGCTGCCCTTGAAAGTCAAAAAGTATGGGCCATTGCGGAGGATTCCATGGGGAATCTGTGGATGGGAATATTTGGTGGGGGATTGGTAAAATATGATGGACGCGAATTTACTTTTCTCACTTCACCCCGGCTTTCCAGTAATGAAGTCAGGGTGCTGAAATATTCTGAGCGGTTCAACGGCCTTCTGGTGGGCACCCAATATGGATTCAACTACATTTCAGAAGGAGAAATATTCTCCTTTGTGCCGGATGATATCATTAATAATCGGTTCCTGGTAATGAGTTTCATTGAAAACCACGATGGCATTATTTTTCATACCTTCTCCAATGGAGCTTTTCACTTCAATCCTCTTACAAAACAAGTTAAACCATTGCCTGAGAGCTCTCCTCTGAATGTTCCATCCAGCTCAGCCAGCTTTATTTCATCCCGTGGAGATACGCTCATAGGGCTATCCAAAAGCGGGCTGCGGATAATCAACCAGGAAGGAGTGAAGGATTTTCATGATATGGGGCAGGTATTTGACATCAAAGAAGATAAAAACGGTCTTTTGTGGATTGCCGTCTGGAGCTACCATGATATGAACGAACCCGGAGGTCTTTTTACCTACAATGGTAAAAAAATAAACCGGGTGGGGCCGGACTGGGGTATTGAGGCATCAATGGTATGGGGAATTTTTATCGACCCGGTCTCTGATGCCATTTTGGTTGGTACCGACGGATCGGGGTTTTTTAAACTTTTTGACAATGGCATTGGCCGATACCCCGCTTCAGCTTTTGATACCAACATGCTAAATATTTATGATGTAGCAATATTCAATGGAAACATCTGGGCAACTGCGGAAGATCGGGTAATTTATGGCAACGCAACAGACGGATTCAGGGTGCTGGATGAAAATTATTTTATGCAACGAAAAATGTACCCCGGACATCGGATCGATTCGTTGGTCATACATCCCCCCGGGAAATTCCTGTCAATGTATGAGGACAAGGAACAGAACCTCTGGGTCGGCTCTGTCAATGGCCTGTTCAGATCCTCAGGGGGTAGCGCTGAATTTTCCAGGTTCAACCTGGGGAAAAGATTTTCGGAGAATTTTATCGTCTTCCCGGATGGGAGAGCTTTCTCGGGTTCATGGTCCTTTTTCAGAATTGCGGATAGTGTTTTTGCAAGTGACAGGTTTAATTTTTATGATTATCAAATCCAGTATCCTACTGATGTAAACCGCATTATACAAAGAGGCAATGAGTTATGGTTCAGTAGTTTCACATATGGACTGTATCGGTATAATGCAGGAGAATTCAGATGGTATGGGAATGAGCAGCCCGAACTGCCCAAAAACCTGAGTACACTTTGCACCGATCGCCAGAACAATCTTATCACAGGCACCCATGATGGCAGGGTGTTGATTCTAAAAGGCAGTGATACCCTTACCATAAAATATGAACTGAACCACAACAATGGAATTGTAGGCAATGAAGTTTTCTGGCTGTTGAATGACAGGGAAAACCGGCTTTGGATTGGCACCAACATGGGGCTGAATATCATTGACCTGGATGACCTATACCGGGATGGGCACGCCAGAATTCATCATGTCAATGAAAGTGAAGGCTACCTGGATTATCTTGTCAGGAGCGCTGTTGAGGATGAAAACGGCATTATCTGGCTGGGTGGAACTGATAACCTGATACGCATTGACCCCAAAAGGCTGCTGACCAAACCAGTACCCAAAGCAAAAGTTGAACTCGCCGGGATTGCTATCAACTTTAAAGAAGTGAGATGGGATACCATCACCCAAGCCAACAACTGGCGAAACGTACCCGTGGTCAAGGTAACCCTGGGGTATAAACAAAACAACCTTACTTTTACTTACACTACTGATAACCTGCTCAATCCGGGTAAAGTAGTCTATTCTCACTACCTTCAGGGACTTAGCCTCGAGCCCTCAGTTTATAGCAACCTCAATGAAGTTAGCTTTACCAATTTACCGCCCGGGAGATACATTTTGCGCGTGGAGGCTGTAAACACGCTATCGCAGAATGACATTACACCCCTTTCCTACCCGTTTCGGATATTGCCCCCCTGGTGGCGAACATGGTACTTCTATACCACAATCGTGGTGATGGTGCTGCTGATCATTTATTATGTGGCGCGCATGCGAATACTCAGGGTGAAGAAACTGGAACAGGTAAAACTGGAACATGAAAAAAGGCTCAACAGCATACGCATACAGGCAGTACAGGCGCAAATGAATCCGCACTTTGTATTCAATGTGCTTAGCTCTATCCAATATTACATGCTCGACAACGACATGGACTCATCACTGGAATACCTGAACGACTTTTCCATGCTCATCCGCCAAACCATGGAGAATATCTCAGAGGAAACCATTTTCCTGTCGCAGGAAATTGATTACCTGCAACGCTATGTTAAACTGGAAGACCTGCGGCTGGGAAATTCTGTCCATTGTAAAATAATCGTTGGCAAAGGGATAGACACCAGCATCCTGAGAATCCCCCCCATGATTGTTCAGCCCTTCGTGGAGAATGCCCTGAAACATGGTCTTGCTCCGAAAAAATCAGACCGTAAACTGTGCATCAGTTTTCAACAAAAAGGTACCGAACTCCAAATCCAGGTGTGCGACAACGGCAAAGGACTGGAAAACGATTCCAATGCCAGGCATTCCGGTCATGCGCATACATCCAAAGGGATAAAAAACACCACCGAACGCATCCGTTATTTCACCCAATCCTACAACGGCAGCGATGAGACGAAATACGGCGTATCCATCTCCAACCGCCAGCGCAACGGCTCCATAAAGGGAGTAAAAGTGGAAATCCGCTTACCGGTGATCGATGTGAGTAAAGAGGGGTAAAGAGAGAGAATGCTGAAATGTTTCCTGAATACAAATGACGAACTAATCCCTCACCACACAAATCTTCCGGGCGCAATATCTGAAGAGATGGTA
>RECE01000045.1 GCA_007694165.1 Bacteroidota bacterium | reverse complement strand
GCACCTGTGCCGTTCCTTCCTGGTGGCTCACTTCTGCCGAAAGCACATGAGGATGCTTGAGCAATGCGCTTTTCACTTTTGCGGCGCATCCTTCGCAGGTCATGCCGGTTATGGTGTAGGTGAGGTTCATAATGAACGGTTTTTAATTGTTTAACCGCAAGGGCCGCAAAGGTTTATCGCAAAGTACGCAAATTCCCTGGCGTTCTTTGCGGCTTCCTTGCGTTCCCTGCGGTTTCAGAAAATTACCTGCTGCAGCAGCTTCCACCACTTTTGATTACCTGCCCGGTTTTATCCCCAGGGGCCCGCTCATAGTGGCAGCAAGCCGGAAGACTTTTATAAACCTCATCTTTGGCACGTACCTTATCGGTGTCATGGCCGGCTTCGGCAATTTTTTTGTGCACATCGTCCAGGTTAACCTTGTCAGTATCATACTCAATGGTGAGCATTTTGGTCTCCAGGTTCCAGTTGGCTGTATTTACGCCGTCAACGCTTTTGGCGGCATTTTCGATGCGTGTTTCACACATACCGCATGCGCCGTAGACCTTGAATTCGGCTTTGTGATGATGACTGAATACCAAAAGGGGGATAAGAAATGTTGCTAAAAAAAGAATAGTTTTCATAATTAACTGTATTTAGAGTTTGTAATGAGTTGATTTGCAAAGTAAAAGTACATCCTGACAAACGTGTTTTTATTACACTTTGCCGGGGAAAAGCTGTAAAATTTACAGTTTATCAATAGGATTTCGGTTTTTATCGAGAAGCTTGCGGAATTGTCCCGGGGTCATCCCGGTGATTTTTTTAAATTGGTTGGTAAGGTAGGCTGCACTGCTGTACCCCATGCGGTAGGCAATTTCCGAAAGGGTGAGTTCATCATAAAACAACAACTCTTTTACCTTTTCAATTTTTTGTCTGATTACAAACTGCTCAATGGTAATTCCTTCTATGGATGAAAAAAGATTGCTGATGTAATTGTATTCATAATGCAGCTCTGCAGCAATGCGTTCCGACCAGCTGTTGCGGACTTCTCCATCGCTGTGGTGTATCCCTTCAATAACGATGGTTTTTACCTGCTCAATGATCCTTCTTTTTTTATCATCAATGATTTCAAAGCCCAGGCTGCGCAGTGCCAGCTTTAATTGTTCCATAACCTGAGGGTCAGCTGCTGAATCATGGATTTGCATTTGCCCAAGGGTAATGTCAGCATTATGGATGCCTAGCTTTTCAGCTTCAGCTTTCACGGCGAGAATGCAACGGTGGCATACCATGTTTTTGATATATAGGTGCATATATACAGTATTTTTTGATTGTGATTGAGTTTGTGGAAAAGTGCCGGTAGTTTAAGGCAAAACATTATCCCTATAATCTTAATCTTACTTCAATCAAATCAAAAACACCTGTATGATGGGGAGGAATACTTCTGTAGTATGGGGAGGGGGGATGCTTGTGTAAGGAGTATTTACAAAGAAAAAATCCGAAGTTAAAACATGGCTTTCTCCGGGATGTATATTCTGGTGTGCAGAAAAAATGATCTTCTGTGAAACTGTCTGATACTCATCAACAGCAATAGTGAAAATGAAATTCTGACAGCAGGATAGCTTTTGGAAAATGGGTTCTTGTTGATATGGGTTGCCGGAAGGGGTACTGCAATCCATTCCGCAGCTTGCCTTGCCGTATCCATAAACCATTTTGGTATGAGCCAGCTCACCCCCGCAAAAGTGCGTGGCAATACCCAGTTGCATAATGATAGCCAGAATCAGGGACGCCAGGATTATGGAAAAGTGTTTTTGCATAAGCAATACTTTTACAATACATACAACGCAACCCGGGGCAAATTGTTGAAATTGGCTATCCTTTGGTTTCAGAATTTCTCTGTAAACCCGGCTAACCCTTCTGCAAAAAAAATTATTTGATGGGAAAAATGATATGAATTCTGGTTCCTCTTCCCGGTTCTGATTCAAATTCCATTTTTCCTTTATGCTCTTCAATAATACTATGGGTTATAAAAAGTCCAAGACCCGTTCCTTTCCCAAGCTCCCTGGTCGTGAAGAAGGGGTCCAGTATTTTTGGCATATTTTCCTGGCTAATCCCCGATCCTGTATCGGTTATTGAAATATGGAGGCTTTGTTCTGTAAGTGTAGTTTGAATGGTGATTGTCCCTTTTTCTTCAATTGCCTGAACCGCATTCATGAGCAAATTCAGAATAGCCTGATGGATTTTGCCTTCATTGCACTTGAAATTCAAGGGTTCGTCGGTGTAGATCCTTTGAATGCATACCTTGTGTTTTGTTTGATTCCGGATAATCAGCAGGCAGTTCTCGATTACTTTATGAAGATCGCTCTCCTCGAATACCTGATCATTCTTTCTGCTGTAGAGGTTGAGTCCGGAAACGATACGGCTGGCTCTGGTAACCCCTTCATTAATCGCTTCCACAAGTTTTGAAATGTCAGTGTCTGGCTCAAAGTTATCGCCTATATGGCTTTCAAGTGCTGCGGCTCCTCCCTTTATAAAGTTCAAAGGGTTGTTCAGTTCATGAGCAATACCAGCCGCCAGAACTCCCAGTGAAGCCATTTTTTCTGATTGAATGAGCTGATTCTGGGTGTTTTGCAAATTAATTAATGCATCGTTTAAGCTCTCTGCCTTGGTGTTTAACTCTTCATTTGCAGTTTGAAGGCTATTGTTGAGATTCTCTACTTCATTCGCATGGTTTAGAAGGGAAGAGTTGAGCTTCTTAATAATTTTGTTGTTACGAAAAAGAATAAATAGCATGAAGAGAATCAATGCAATAACAAATAAACCCCCAACTTGTATGGTGTATTGCGCATTAATTCTTTCTTGTTGAATAGCATTTATTTGTTCCAGAAATTCCATCCTTTGCATTTCCTTTTCTGTATTGGCTATTCTCCTTAGCATTTCAAATTGTTCAGTTCTGTTCGAAAAATATATACTATCTCTTAACTCTGAGTACAAATTTCTATAGGTTAAAGATCTCTCATAATCCATTGTTTCTTGAAAATAATCGGCCTTAAGATTATGGTTGGTCAATAAAAGTTGTACCGCATTAATTTCGCGAATAATCTCTTCAGCTCTATTTAAATAGGCAATAGTGCTCTCAAAACGATTTAAATAAAGAAAAGCTCGTCCAAGGTTATGCAAATTTTGCGCTTTTTCATATCTGTTGTTGATTTCTTTATTTATTTGAAGGGCTTTATTATAATACTCTATAGCTTTTTGGGGCTCATTTTGATCATAGAATATATTACCAATGTTGTTTAGATTATGCGCCTGGCTTTGAATGGCATTGATTTCCAGATTGATACTCAATGCTTTCTCCAGTGCTGCCAGTGCAGCATCATAGTCGCTCATTCCCCTCTTGCTTATACCAATGTTATTCCAGACTAAGGCTTCGTGTAATCTGTTAGGGTGTTTCTCAAGTATTTCCAGTGCTGATTTGAAATACTCTAAGGCCTCACTGTTTTGTTCAAGGTTTCTCAGGGTTAATCCAATGTTGTTGTATTCTCTGTCTAATGTTGCATATTCTCCTATGTTCTCTTTTATGCTTATGGCGGTAAAGTAGTTTTCAAGTGCTCTGTTGTAATCTCCCAAATAGTAATAGGACAAACCTTTTCTGTTAAAGGCCAAAGCCAGTCTTGTTGAGTCTTGAAGTTCTGTTGCCAGTTTAATAGCAGTATCGGAGTAAATAAGAGCTACTTCGGGTTGAACGTTTGAGTAGTTAAATATATAATTAATTAGCCTGTCAAATTTTATAGTGTCATGTTGATCAGACCTTAGTGTAAGCCGAATAGAATCTTCCAGCTGCGCCTGTGCGCCCGAAAAACCTGAAAAAATGCTTATAGCTGCTATTATAAAAGGGAGAGCATTGCGCATACATATAGGTAAATTAAATAGTAAAATGTCAAACAAAAACACCCTAAGGTAGTTTATGGATTAAAAAAACGCAAAAGGCGTTAGGATATAAATAAAAATTGTTCGTAAACATTGTTAGTATTCAATACTGGTTGGAAGCGTAATATTAATCGTGGTTCTTTTTCCAAATTCCGATATAATTTCCAGTGTGCCATTGTGTTCATCGATGATGTTCTGAGTTATTGAAAGCCCCAGACCAGTTCCCTTGCCAGGATCTTTGGTGGTAAAAAACGGGTCGGTTACCTTAGTTAGGTTCTCTTTTTTGATACCGCAACCTGTATCGATGATTGAAATATAGAGTTTTTGCCCGGAGTTCTGAGTTTGTATTGTAATCGTCCCTTTCTCTTCAATTGCCTGAGCCGCATTCATGAGCAAATTCAGAACAGCCTGATGGATTTTGCCTTCATTGCATCTAAGTAAGCAAGGTTTGTCGGCATAGTTCTTTTTAATGGATATATTGTTTTTTATCTGATTTTGGAGAATCAGCAGGCAGTTCTCGATTATTTTATGAATGTCGCTCTCTTCGAATGCCTGA
>RECE01000202.1 GCA_007694165.1 Bacteroidota bacterium | reverse complement strand
TCCCACAAAATATCTATAGGGTGCATGGCTTTTTTGCCTGTTCCATCCAAAATCTGGTGCCGGCAACTGGTGCCGGGGGCAGCTATCAAAGCATCGGGCTCTGCCGCGCGCACCGCGGGAAAGAGCTTCAGCTCCCCAATGGCCATGCTTACCTCATAGTGCTCTTTTTCGTATCCGAAAGACCCTGCCATACCGCAGCATCCGCATTCTATCTCGTTTACCTGGTAGTTTTCCGGCAATGTAAGCATACGTACTGTATGATTTACTGATGACAAGGCTTTCTGATGACAATGACCATGCAGGTAGATTTTCTGAGGACTGTCACTGAAAAGCTGCTTGTCAATGCGCCCTGCATCCAACTCCCGGCAAATAAATTCGTCGATAATATACGTCTGGATAGAAAGAGTCTGGGCCTTTTCTGTTAACTCCTCGCTGCACAATTCTTTGTATTCGTCGCGCAGTGTAAGAATGGCTGAGGGTTCAATGCCCACCACCGGAATCCCTTTTTCAGCCCAGGTATGCAATAGTGGGATGTTGAAATCTGCAAACCCTCTGGCTTTCTTAAGCAAGCCTTTGGAAAGGGATGCCCGCCCGCTCTCTTTTGTCTTCGGCATTTCGATGTAGTAGCCCAGTTTGTTGAGCAGCAAACAGGCATGGATACCTGTTGGGGTGTCATTGTAATTGGTAAATTCATCGCAAAACAAAACTATCCTTTTTTGGGGATCGGCTGTTTTGTTGAGGGCAGACAGATTTTTCCCGGCCCAGCTTCGCCAGGTTTGTTTGTGCAGTCCGGGGAGGCTTCTTTTTTGCGCAAATCCCGAGAAACTTTTTACCAAAGGAGCAAAAAGCGCTGTTTGTGAAAAAAGGTTATAGACCCAGGGAGCCAGGGAAGCAGCCTTGTTCAGACTGCTGTAGCTTCCTATGAGCGAAGCCCTGAACGGCACACCATTGGTGTCGTAGTAATGCTGAAGAAACTCTGCCTTATACTTGCCCATATCCACATTGGAAGGACATTCCGATTTACATCCCTTGCAGGAAAGGCAAAGATCAAGCACCTCTTTGATCTCTTTGTGATTGAAAGGGTTCTTCTGCCGGGAATCCGAAACAAGCTCCCTTAGAATATTGGCCCTTGCCCGGGTAGTATCCTGCTCGTCGGTGGTGGCATGGTAGGAGGGACACATCACCCCCTTCTGTGTATGCAGTTTCCTGCAGTCTCCGGAACCATTGCATTTTTCAACCGCCATCAAAAAGCTCCCTGCTTCCGGATACCTGAAATAGGTTTTGATCTCAGGATAGAGTTTGCCGGGTTCGAAGCGCAGGGATGTTTTCATGGAAGGGGTGTCCACAATTTTTTCCGGGTTGAAGATGTTTTGGGGATCCCAGGTATACTTGACTTTTTTCAGCGTTTCGTAAAGGGTTTCTCCCAGCATCAGTGGGATAAACTCTCCGCGCAATCTGCCATCGCCATGCTCGCCGCTGAGTGACCCTTTGTATTTCTTTACCAGGTGGGCAGTTTGGAGGGCAATCTGGTGGAAACGCTCCACATCGGCTTTGTTTTTCAGGTTGAGGATGGGGCGCAGGTGAATCTCCCCGGTGCCAATGTGTGCATAATACACACACTGCAGGTTCATTTCTTCCAGCACCTTCTTTAATTCAGCTACAAAGTAGGGGAGTTTCTCCACATGGATGGCGGTATCTTCAATTACCGCCACGGGCTTGGCATCACCGGGTACATTGCTCAGCAGGCCCAGCCCTGCTTTGCGCAAAGCCCAAACACGACCAATATCTTTCCCCTTCAAAACCGGATAATGGTATCCCATCTCTTTTTTTTGCATCTCCGCTATCATGGCTACCACTTTCTTGTCAATTTCTGTCTGGTTGTGCTCTGCAAATTCTACCACCAGGATGGCATCGGGGTCTCCTTTGAGGAAAAACCGGTTTTGCGCCTGGGTGATATTGGTTTTGGTGCAGTCCAGCACAATGCGGTCGATAAGCTCAACCGCAACCGGACCATGGCTGAGAGCCACCAGATTGGCCTGCAATGCCTCTTCAATGGAGTTTACATGCACGCATACCAGGGCGGTATGAGCAGGAGGGAGAGGAACCAGGTTGAGCTTTATTTCAGTAAAGACAGCCAGACTTCCTTCGCTGCCAGCCAACAGCCGGCAAAAATTAAAATCTTCTCCATTGTCACTGAATATGTTGCTTTCCAGCAGCAGGTCAAGGGCGTAGCCTGTATTGCGCCGATGAATACCGGGCTCAGGGTAGTGTTGCGCAATTTCTTTCTGAATATTTTTATCCGAAAGGATGTCAAAAATATTCTGGTATATTTTGCTTTCCAGGTTGTTACCTACACATTTTTTGCGGAACTCTTTCTGAGACAGAGGTCCAAAAACTACTTCACTTCCATCACTCAGGAGCGCCTTAAGCTCCAGGGTGTGATCGCGCGTGCTTCCATATACCAGTGAATGGGCACCACAGGAGTTGTTGGCCACCATTCCCCCCATCATACAGCGGTTGGAAGTGGAGGTTTCGGGACCGAAAAACAATCCGTGGGGTTTCAGGAAATCATTTAGCTCATCGAGAATCACTCCCGGTTGCACTTTTATCCATTTCTCCTCCTTGTTGAATTCAAGGATTTGAGTCATATGTTTGGAAAAGTCCACCACCATCCCATGGCCTACCACCTGGCCTGCCAGCGATGTGCCTGCTGTGCGGGGAATGAGAGAAATGTTGTTTTTACCGGCAAAAAGTATCAACTCCCTGATGTCTTCCTCATCGCGGGGCCTGCATACAGCCATGGGAATTTCTTTATACACAGACGCATCGGTTGCGTATAACAGGCGGGTTTTGATATCTGTAAAAACTTCACCCTTTATTATGTTGCTGAGTGTTTCAATTGCCGGGTTTTCGTGGTGTTTGTTCATGGTTTTCAAAGCATAATGGTGTGAAGCGATAATTTTTGTGTGGGCTGCTATACAACAGGTTGGTTTTTTTGGGGTGTGACTGAAAATGAAGAGGGGCTGAAAAGTTTTCGTAATTTCAGCCCCTCTGGATTGTTATGGCTTGTTACATCATGTCTGCTTCTTTTTTGTAATAGTTGGTGCTTTCAAAAATCTTGTCTGCGTTGGCAGCGATAAAACCTGAGTATTGTTTGCCGTTTTCATCGTTATACCTTAGGGTAAATTCGTAAAAGCAGGACGGGATTTCCCTTATTCCATCGCTAAACTCAAAGGGAAGTATTTCTGCTTTGGTGGCAGACTGCTCAAGAAGTTCTTCCGGGGTACCATAGATTTCTCCTGCAGCAGTATTCATAAGGTAGCCATTGCTTTTAACGAAAGCATTAACCTCCTGGAGGGATTTGAAGTTCTTCAGTTCGTTTACCTTAATGGCAAAATGGTTGATTCGGTAGCCGTAAACCAAAAGCCATGCAGCATACTCAGATTCTTCCCTGAGTTTGTTGTAGGTCTCAAAAGGAATCTTGCCCCAGATACTTCCCTTGTATACCAGGTCGGGATCCATGTACACCTCGTCGTTTAAGCCGTCGAGATAGTCGTAAATGGTAGATTGCAGGTAGTCGCTGAAGCCTTCAATAAGTAGTTCACTGATGAAAGCTTTGGGAGCATTGGGATCGGTTTTGTGTTCAAAGTGCCTTCCGAATACTTTTTTGGCTTTAAAATCGTAAGTACCCCGAGCCTCATAGCCATTGTCGGTAAAAACTTTCGCAATTACGTCAATGTTAACCCTGGGGTCATTAAATGTACGCAGCGCAATATGGTCGTGAATAACGGTTTCTCCCTGGGCTGTAAAAAGATCATAAATCCTTTTGGCATTGGGGTTCTGGGTTGAATAGGGTACCCAAAAGCGGTTGAAGATTTTTTCGATTTCCATGAGGATGTGTGTTTAGGTTTGTAAAATAGAAATGTCAATAATTTTAATCTGCAAAAAAAAATATATAATCAGATTCCTGTTTTAGTTTCTTCTTTCATTTATAAAAGCCCTGCCAACTTAAGCAGGATGTCCGGTTCCCTATCAAAAAAGTCGGTGGTGAAGATATTAAAGCTCATTAAATAACTGGTCTGCGGTTTTTAACGTAATCTCTCCTTTTAAGTGTTGTTCTACTTGCTCAAGAGATTTCTCAGTCCCTTCCACGAACTCCTGTTGAATTTTGGTCAACTTAGCGACCCCAGACACTTTAACAAATCCAAGGCTCTTTACCAGCTCCATAAAGAATGGGTATTTGCTGTCCGGAATATTTAAAACTACTTGCTTCATGTGTTTATCATTTGTTGTTAATAGATCACAAGGAATCGCATGTTTGAATACTATCCTGTGTGTGAAAAAAGTGCTAATGCTTATTTAATACTCCTGAAATATTTTGGCAAAAGCCTGATTCTATATTCTACACTGCCTGACTTATTTATAGTCGCTGTGTATAGGACAAAGATAAAGGTTTTGCAATTAAAATAT
>RECE01000215.1 GCA_007694165.1 Bacteroidota bacterium | reverse complement strand
TGGCTAGTGGTGATGCCACCCTCGCTTCTGTGGAAGTGGATGGAATTCCTCTGGCCGGTTTTGACCCGGACAGCCTTGCTTACGAAGTGGTACTTCCCGCATCTGTTGTGGCTGTTCCTGAAGTTACTGCCACCGCCAGCGATGAGAATGCTTCAGTTCAGGTTCAGCAGGCCACGTTAATTACGGGAGATGAGGAAGAACGCACGGCAAACATTCTCGTTACCGCACAGGACCCTGCTGTAACTCTTGAATATACTGTTACTTTCCGCTATATCGGTACAGATGCTTCTCTGGCTGCGATTCTCCTGGATGGAGAGCCCATGGAGGAATTTGAACCTGAAACTGAGATGTATCATTTAACGATTCCGTCCTTTGATGATTTTCCCATCATTGAGGCTTCGCCTGCAGATGAAAATGCCTCTGTTGCTATATCCGACCCGGAATCCAGCACAGGGGGTGATGTAGTCTTTATGCTGGTGCACATACTGGTCACTGCTGAAGACAATGAAACTACCCGTGATTATTACCTTCAGTTTCGGGAACTGTCTTCCAACGCGTTGCTGAGTATGATTTGGATTGACGAAGAATTGCTGGAAGATTTTGACTCTGAAATTTTTGATTATACCCTCGACTGGGATTACGGTGATGGCTCTCTGCCTGTTGTGGAAGCGATGCCGCAATCTGAAGATGCACAGGTGTTGGTAACGCAGGTGGTTAGTCTGGATGGAACGGTAGAGGAACGAACAGCGGAAATCCTTGTCATTGCCGAAAATGGAGAAACAACCCATACCTATACCGTTTTCTTTGATGTATTTACGAATATACATCACGCTTCGGAAGCAACCCTCATGAAGGTATATCCCAATCCTGCCAGTCATACCCTTACCATTTCTACACAAAGCAAAGCTGGCATACTTACTATTACCAATGCTTTGGGGATGGAAATGCTGCGAATCAAAAAGCCACAGGAGTATAATACCATTGATATTTCGCAGTATCCTTCGGGTATGTATTTTGTCCGGATGATCGACAAAACTGAGGCAATAGTAGAAACAGGAATTTTTATCAAGAAATAACCACAACCTATGAATACTTTTTTAAAAAAAACATTATGGATTTTTTTGGCCTTAGCTTTCTTGTATTTACCGGGAAAGGGTCAGCAATTTACAGAATCAGATCAAATTACAAGCGAACAGGCTCAGCGGTTACGGTCGTTGTGGAGTGAAGTTTCTTTTAAATGGGAGAAGCATCAGCAAAGTATGCTGCGAAAAACCGACCTTCAGTTTGGTCAGACCCTGCTGTCGGACACTCTTATTACTGTGCGTTTCATGGGTTTCTCTCCCGCAGGAGAGCCTATTTATTATCAAACCTATAACCTTTTTGGCGCCCGGTCGCTCAATACCCACAGACTCTGGACTGGTGGGATTTCGGAATTGAATCTTGACGGACAGGGAATCACCCTGAATGTTTGGGATGGTGGACCTATCAGGCATACACACCAGGAATTCGGAAACCGGACTACCCAGATGGATACCGGTGGGTGGATGAACGGTCATGCCACGCACGTGGCCGGTACCATGGTGGCAGCAGGTATGGTTCCTACTGCCAAAGGGATGGCGCCTCAGGCTCATCTGCATACTTATACCTTTGCTAATGATGAGGTAGAAATGATTGAAGCAGCCGCCAACGGAGCCATTTTGTCCAATCACTCCTACGGAAGGCCCACCGGCTGGTTGTTTCATACCAACCAATGGTGGTGGTATGGCGATACACGCATCAGCCAAACGGAAGATTACAAATTTGGGTTCTATTCTGATGAGACGCGTGTTCGTGATGAAATTACCTATCTTGCTCCCTTTTACCTTCAGGTGCATGCCGCCGGCAACGACAGAGCAGATACCGGTCCCGCTTCCGGGGAGGAGCATAATGTTTATGATTTTGATCTTGGTCAGTGGATCAAATCTACTGACTACAGAGAACCCGACGGTGGAGAAGATGGATATGATGCCATTTCTACCCTGGTACTGGGTAAGAATGTGCTGACCATTGGTTCGGTTGCTGATGCCTCTGAGTATACAGGGCCGGAAAGTGTTAGCTTGAGCTTTTTCAGCAGCACCGGTCCAACAGATGACGGACGAATCAAGCCTGATGTGGTGGCCAAAGGGCAAAACCTCCTCTCTACATGGGTGGATACCAACACCAGCTACGCCGGCCTCACAGGAACCTCCATGGCAGCTCCTACCATTACCGGTTCACTGGGTTTGATACAACAGCTCAACCAAAGATTATACGGAAATTACCTCAGAGCTTCAACGGTCAAAGCGCTGGTTATTCATACTGCCCGTGAAGCAGGTGAACACGAGGGCCCCGATTATCGGCACGGATGGGGGCTGGCTGACATCGAAGCCGCCGCGCTGATCCTTCCCGAAAAAGACAATACTACCATTATCCAGGAAAGAAACCTGGTGCAAAACACCGTTCCTACCTATACACGCAATGTTTTTTCTACAGGCAACCAGCCCCTTGTGGCTACCCTCGTATGGACAGATGTTCCGGCCGAAGAACCGGAGCCTGCCCTCAACGACCGCACTCCCATGCTGGTCAATGATCTTGATCTTCGTATAACCCGTGTAGCAGACGGTGAAGTGTTTTACCCCTGGAAACTCGATCCTGATAACCCTGCTGCTGCGGCTACCAAAGGTGACAACCTGGTAGACAATGTGGAGAAAATTCAGATTCAGTTTCCCAATGCAGGACAATACATTGTAGAGGTATCTCATAAAGGAGAAATCATCGATCCGGTCAACCCGGTCAACAAACGACAGTCGTTCTCGCTGGTGATATCGGGTGTTGCTGAAAGAACCATTGATCTTGCTCTTGCCAATGCCAATGTATTGGTGTCGGGTTGCAATTTTGATGAAAATACCCCTGCTTTTATTGAAGTTAAGAATAAAGGACAGCAAAGCGTTACGGATGTGGTGGTCCATTTTGAAGTAAAGGACAGCAACAACAACATCGTGTCGGAAGGTTCACTGGATCTTGATTCCCTGGAGGCAGGATTTGCCGGACAACTGGAACTAACCATTGATTTGAGCCAGGGCTTTGAATTTGAATTCAAGGCATGGGTCAATCATCCCGGTGATCAGTTACCCGCCAATAATATCTTTATACGCAACCTGGTGAGCGAAAGCTGGCTTGTGAGCGATGAAGTGTACCATGAAAGTTTTGAAGGAATTGCTTACCTGGAACAATCAGGCTGGCAAACCATCAATGCCAATGATGACAATGCCGGATGGATGCTTCGTATTGCCGACGGGGCCAATCAGTTTGCCAGCGATGGTGCCAACTCCATGCGCTATGGTATACTCAATCCTGCAGAGGATGGAACAGAGGTGGAAGAGCAGGCTGATGACTGGCTCATTTCAACATGCTTCTATCTGTTGCCGGGAGAAATTTATCGCTTATCCTTTGACTACAGGGCCTGGAATGCTGATTTTCCTGAAAATATGAGGGTTTTTATCGGCCAGATTCCGGATCCCGAATTTCTTACTCACGAAATTACCGACATCAACAGTTTCTCCAATGAGGAGTTTATCACTTCTATGGATCAGTTTACGGTTGAAGAAGAAGGAAATTATTTTATTGGCTTTCATGTATACAGCCAACCCGATCATCGCTTCATTTATTTCGATAATGTATTCCTGGAAAGGATGGTGTTCAGCGATATTGCTGCGGAGGGTGTGGAGATAAATGCCGAAGCATGCGATTTTTCCGCCCAGACCCCCGTAACCGTATCTTTCGTAAACATGGGGCTGGATGCACAAGAAAATTTTGATGTACAACTTGAAGTAAATCATGTAGATACTGACCTCTCCAATACCTATGTGTTGAGCTATACTCAATTGCTTGAATCTGAAGAAACAGGAGAGCTGGAATTTCTGGTAGATATGAGTTTGTACGGAGCCTATGAGCTCACCCTAACCACTTTACTGGAAGATGATGAGCGGCCAGAAAATGATGTCATAGAGGTGAATATCCTCAATTCCCTGGTTGATTTGGAGAGCAATTCCTTTTTTACCGATTTCGATGATATTTTTAGCCTGGATGCCATCAACTGGACCATCAACAATGTGAACGATGATGGTTTTACCTGGCGGTTTTACACTACCTCGGGTCAGGCCTATACCCCACCTCACAGTATTAACTATTACCGCAGCCCGGGATCAGGTGGCGCTGCCAACGACTGGTTGATTACCAACTGTCTTCGCATGGAGGAGGGAGAGCACTATAGAATTAAATTCCAGACTGCTACCCAGGGGAGTGGTGATGCGGATGAATATTTCCTGTATCTGATGGACGGCCTGGAACCCCAGGATACCCTTTCGCAGTTTGGTTATGTCAGCATAAATACTTACGACTATGTGGAAAAGGAATTCATCGTGCAGGCGCCCTCCACAGGGATATTCCATATGGGATTTTATGTGAACACAACCCTGCCCAATGCACTGCAGTTTTTCGTGGATGATGTTACCATAGAAAAGGTACCTGAGAAAGATGCTGCTGTCAGAGCGGTTCTACAGGAAGTATATGGTTGTAATTCTTTTACCACGGAAACGCCTGTTACGGTAGTATACAAGAACAGAGGAACTCTTTCCCTGGAAAATGTTACCCTTGAGCTTTCTGTTACTGACGAACAAAACAACACCACGGTATATTCAGAAGCTCTACCCTCCGGATTGCCAATGGGGCAGAAAGACACCCTCTCTTTTGATGTAGATCTTTCGATGCTTAATACCATTTATACCCTTACCGCAGAGGTAATCATGGATGGAGATGCAGATCCGGAAAACGATGCAAAAACGGTTCTGATGAGAAATACCACTGTGGATCTTACTGCCGGACATGAATATTTCAATGACTTTGAGATGGTGCATGTGGATGGAGGTAGTGCCCTGATTGATCCCAAACTGGGCTGGTGGTATGAAAACACCAATGATGATTATTACAGCAATGGAGATCCCATCACCTGGTTTATGCGCGACAATGCTCCCTTTGCATATTCAGGAACCATCAGTATGCGCGCCGGGCGTAGCACGGTGGCTCATGCCGACGACTGGTTGTTTTCCAATTGCTTTATCATGCAGGAAGGTGAAAACTACCTCATGAACTTCTACTATACCGGCAGAGCTGCCAGCACTACCGAGAAAATGAGCGTGCACCTGGGAACTGACCAGGATTCGCAAACCATGGGAGAGGCCTTGTGGGATGAAACCTTCAATACTGCTCTGAATTACCAAAAAGGGGTGGTAACTTTCAGCCCCCCCGCCGATGGTACATACTATGTTGGTTTCTACCATTACAGTGAACCGGATCAGGGTTGGATATACTTTGATGATTTCAGTATCCAACGCAATTATGATCTGGATGTTTCTCTTGATTCGATCACGGTTATGGCTGATGCCTGCGGTTTTTCTGAAGAAACTCCCCTTAGAATATCTATCCGCAATTCGGGCAATGAGCCATTCAGCTATCCGGTAACCATCAACTATACGGTTACTGACCCGCAGGGCAATGTAGCTATAACTGGTGAGCAAACCATCGATCAAACCATGAACGTAAATGATGTGGTTTACTACGATTTCTTTGCCGATTTGAGGAAATATGGCAAGTACCAGGTGGAAGCCTCGGTTTCTTTACCCGAAACAGCCAATGAATCTCTCACAGAAAACAATTTTAAAACGGTCAGTGTGAGAAATACCAGCATGTTCCCCCATGTGGAGAACTTGTACCTTCCCTTTGAAGAATTTTCCCGTATTGAGGAAACAGGCTTTGTGGCTTTCGACCTGAATGGGGATGGCTTCACATGGGATTTGGGGGTGAATTTTACCAATTTCGCTTTCTCCGGCAACAGGGTAATGTACTATTCATTCAGTGCCAGCAATGATGCTGATGACTGGCTGTTCTCCTCCTGTGCCCATTTGCAGGCAGGCACGGTATACAACGTGAGTTACTACTACAGGGTTTATGCAGGCGACTATCCCGAGGACATGAAGTTTGGCATTGCCTCTGAGCAGCATCCCGATGCGCTGATTGAGTTTTTTGATGAAAAGGAAGAGATGGACAACTACAACTACCGGCGTATCAGCTATGCTTTTACGGTTCCTGAAGACGGCCAGTACTATTTTGCATGGTATGCGCACAGTCCCAAATACCACCGGTTTATATTTTTTGACGACCTGAGTCTGCGCATTGCACCTGAGGTGGATGGAACGGTAAGAAGGGTTGTGCCGGCAGATGCTCCTTGCGATTTTGGTGAAGAGACCGCATTCGAAGCTACCGTGGTAAACCTGGGTTCGCAGGAACTGCCTGCCGGTACCCTGGATGTTACGGTCAATTCGCCTGGTGGCACACAGCAAATCAGCGTTAATACTCCCGTAGTGCCTGTTTTGGGTGTCGCACAGGTGGAGTTTGCCGCATCTGTTGTAGAACAGGAAAGACATGTGTTCCAGTATAAACTTGAGGTGCCTGGTGACCAGGTTGCCAATAACAACCAGGGCACTATGAGTTTGTATGGTATCCATGTTGACCTCACACAGCCCGGTAGCTGGTTTATCCAGGATTTTGAAACCATTTTCGCACTGCGTGAAATTGGCTGGAGCATTTTCAACCTCAATAACGACAACCGATACTGGGGGTTACGTGTCAATGATCCACCATTGGCACACAGCGGGCACAATTATCTTGTATATTTTACAGGCAATACTACGCAGGCTGCCAACGACTGGGTTATCAGCAGTTGCTACGAGCTAAGCCATGAAAGAAAATACAAGGCAGCATTTTTCTACCGTTTGGGATCAGGAAATCACAACCTGAGGCTTGCAGTGGGAGATACTCCTGATGCTGAAAATATGTCGCAGATAATCTGGGAGCAAACCCAGATGACTGCACCTTCCGATCAGCCCTATATGCATGTGGGTGATGTTTTTGAAGTGGCAGAAACCGGACGGTACTATTTTGGTATTCAGCAATTCAGTCCTGCCAATCAGGGTTCTTCACTGGCTGATGATTTGGTTATCATAGCGCAGCCTGATATTTTGCCTGTTGAAGCAGAAATGATTCCCGGAACAGAAATTACCCTTCATGCCCTGGCCAGCGACTCCCTCAAATGGTATGCTGACGAGGAACTTACCCAGGTGATAGGGGAGGGACTTTCCCTGACTGTTACTGTCTCTGAGGAAATTGTTCCCGTGTATGCTGCAGAGTTTGTGTATGGTGTTACAGGTCCGGCGGATGTTGTTTTGGTAGGTCCCGGAACCGGGGTTGCTGACAATATCGCCGGGGATGCTGATATGCTGGTTTATCCCAACCCGGCCACAGACCTGATAAACATTGTTCTTCCTTCGGCCATTTCAGAAAAGCTGGAGATGAAAATCGTCAATGTGCTTGGAGATGTGGTAATGCATAAGACCATCTATACAGACGATGATCTGAAGGTTGATATATCTCATCTGGCACGAGGTTCTTATTATATCATTCTGCAGAATCGCAATGTGCAAATGCAGCATGGCTTTGTAAGGTTCTGACAATAACTGCTGCCTGGCTTTTTTTGCAAGGCAGCCTGGGAATAGCTTACTGGTCGCTGAGTGTGTCGAAATTAAGGTGAAAATCAAAATGATTTCGCTTCGACAGGCTCAGCGACCGTTTTGTTCGACAGGCTCAGCGACTGGTTTTTTCGACAGGCTCAGTGGCTGTTTATTGAACAGGCTCAGCGACCGTTCTGATCAAATCTCATGGGCGGGTTTATGGTTGCTTAAGGTTGCGATTTATATTTTCCGGTTTTGGCCAGAAACAACTTAATGCAATGAAACATTTCTGAAGATTCAATGGGCTTTTGCAGAAAACCGATGGGCTTGATTTCCGTGGTCTCCGGTGCATAATGATTGTAGGCGGTGATAAACACAAAAGCTACTTCCGGAAGAATCTTCCTGATCTTTTTGCTCAGCTCAATACCGTCAATATCAGGCATGGAAATGTCTGTAAAAATAATGTCAGGTTTTACAGGTGACGATTTAATGCCTCTGATGGCCTGTTGCCCGGAGGAATAGCTCGCCAGCAAGTGTACCTGGGGCATCTGTTGAAGAAAAAATGCCATAAGATTTAATGCGTCGGATTCGTCATCCACTATTACGATGTTTAATTGCTCCGTTGTTGGGTTTGTCTTTTTATCCATAGTGTTTTTCCCCCATACTTAAATAAATACTAATCCTTCTTAGCTCAAATCGTTTTCCGGCTGTTGCTGAGACAGATAATTGTTTTTTTGCCGGGTAAAAATATCAAATGTATATCCGTCAGGAATGGATACGGTTACCTTTGTTCCTGTATTTTTGTTTTTTCTTTCCTGCAGGTCGGTAATAATAAAATGAATTTTTTCCTTGTTGTAATGATTGAAGATTTCAAATAGCTGCCTTGCAATGGTGAGACCACGACCTGTAGAGCTGGTCTTTGCTCTTCCGGGGCAATTCATGCCCAATCCGTTATCTTCCACTGCGATATACACCCTGCCATTGAATTTCCGGATGTCGATTTGTATCTTCTTTTTGCATTTTGCAGGCAGAATGCCATGTTTAAGGGCATTTTCCGCCAGGGTTTGCAAAAAGAGTCGTGGGAGGGGTGTGTTCTCATCTACCTCTGATTCCACATGTATGGTGTAATCAAACGTGTCTTTAAACCTTTGCTTCTGCAAATCCAGATAGTCGGCAAGAAACTGTACTTCTTCTTTCAGGCTGGCGCACGGATCGGATTTCTTCTCAAAAACCCTGCGAATGAGTTTGGAAAACTTTACCAGGATATCATAAGATTCTTCACGGTTTCCATTCAGGATGGAAGAACCCACAGAATTGAGCACATTGAAAATAAAGTGAGGGTCGGTCTGGGCTTTGATGGCCTCCAGGCGGAGTTCCGCAATTTGTTTCTCCCTGTTGAGTCTCTGAAGCTTTGCTTTCCTCCTGTATACACTTATTTTGTAGGAAGCAAAGAAGATAAGAGTAATGGTTAGGATGGTCAGCATCACCTTAAAAACTGCCGTATTCCACCAGGCATAGCTAATAACAAAATGAACGGAAGCGGGACTGTTGCTCCACTCCCCGTTACTTTTAATCATATCCACAAGAAAAGTATAATTGCCCGGAGGAAAATAGGTATAAGTTGCATGACGTTCTGAAACCGGCACTGACCAATCCTCGTCAAGTTCTTGTATCTTGAACCTGTACATTACCTTTTCAGGCTTTTCCATGGTTATTCCTGCAAATTCAAACCTGAGATTGTTCTGTTGATGGGAAAAGATCCACGATTCCCTGCCTCTTTTGCTTTTTGTTTCCGACGGCACCCATTCCATGTTGTCATTTAGATACAGAATGTTCTTAATCAGCGGGGTTAGAGGTAAAGATACAAATTGCTGCTTGTGGTTGGGATTGAAATTGATGAATCTGTCGCTGGCGCAAATCCATAAAGAGCCATCGCGTGCCAGGCTGCTTCCGTTTTGTCTTACTTCCAGTCCCTGGAACCCATTGCTTTGGTCATAAATGTCAATTTCTGCAATACCTGCGGAGTAAAATTGCTCCAAATCAAGGTATCCCATTCTGTCTCTCATTCCCACAAATAAACCCGTAGAGTCAACAACCTGCAAATCCACAACATATTTCTCTATGGTCTCTTTCCCTACCTGCACTATAGTGTCCTGGTAATCATAAAAAAACAAACCCTCACTATTGCCCAGCCAAAGGTTTCCCTTATGGTCTTTTGTCATGGAGATGGCGCCCAGATTCCACGAGATGTTTTCGTCGGGCAGGTGAATAAATTGGTTCTCTTCCCAGAGGCTGATTCCTTTATCATTACCTATCCACACATTGCCGTTTTTATCTGTGATCATACTGAGAATAATACCAGGTTTGTTGCCTGGCAATACCGGGTATGAGATGATATTGTTGTCAGGGTCAATAATGACAAAATTATTCATCTGGCCAAGATATATTTCGCCGTTACCGGGGTTTTCTGTGGCTGCAAGAACAGTTTCGTGAGGCAATCCGGGCAACAGCTGCGCCCTGTTTCCTTCGATAACGACAACCCCGTAGGCATGGGGTTTCCAGATACGGTCTCTGCTGTCAATAAAGCTGTTCATGTAATACATATCATGTTGTCCGCTCGAAGGAATCCCTTCAACCTCAACCCGCCGGTAGTCATTTCCATCAAAATAAAACAATCCTTTGCCAAAATCCGAGATCCAAAGCCCTCCATCTTTGTCTTCCACTATCGACCAGGGGTAGAGCGGACCATTTGGTATTGCAGGATAATTAACAAATTGTTCGGAAATAATTTTCAATGCACCCCGCTCGCCCAACAGCCACAAATTGTTTTCCCGGTCTTTGGTGATGGCAGTAATGTAGGGATAATTGAACCTGTATTGCTCTGTTTTTGCTTCATTGTAAACGATGATATGATTGAGCAGTTGCCGGCAGTAAAATTTATAGCGAGACTCCATAAAGACCAGGCTTCCGTTTTGATCCAAGTCAAAACCGAAAACCTCCTCCAGATCCAGTGTGTTTTTGTTAAAAAGGTAAACAGAATCATTGCTCTGAAATGCAATTTGATGGTGACTGCCGGCTACAAGTCTGCCTGTCTCTGGCACAAGTTCCTGCGTGGGCGGCTTTTGTGTTTTGTCATACATGATAAGCGCCTCAGCATCGGCACAAAAAAACAACAATTTTTGCTGGTCTTCCGAGAACCAGTGGTGTCGGGCTGAGTGCGCCGAAATGCCCGGAAAAAGGGAATCCGCAGAATAATATATTCCATCTTTGAAAAGAATTGCCTCAGCATAGGTTGTTGTTGTAAATGTCCACCCATTCATCAAATGTGTGGTCAGAAGATCCGAGTCACCCCATCCAATAAATATGCTTCCTTTATCATACGGATACAGCGTGAAATTGAAACCATCAAATACTGCAAAGCCACTCCTGGTGAGGACATAAATTTCTCCCTCCGGTGATTGTGTAAGGGTTGAAATGTAATCATCAGGCAGCCCGTCCTTTTTGAAAAAGTTGCGGAATTTTATCCCGTCAAACCTGCTGACACCAGATTTGGTGCCCAGCCACATGTATCCCCGGGAATCCTGCAGGGATGCAACTATCTGGTTCTGGGCAAGACCATGGCTGGTGTTGTATTCACGGTAACTGGGTTCCTGTGCCTGACTGGTGGGCATCCACAGAATATACATGAGTATAACAACCAGGTGATGGTGGTTCATGTTGCTGGGTTGGTTTTCAGATGTTTGGTTTCAAAGATATATTTTTTTGCTTAAAAAATGCAAATATTTAGTTAAAAACAAACTTTCCGTACCTCCAGGCTGAGTGTTTTTTCAAAAGCCCTGCATGATTATCCCACCATGATTTTATTTCGCAAGGCTACTGTTTCTCTTAGCCTTTGTATGGTCCTCCTTGCCTGGAAAAAGTCCAGGGTCTGGGCTCCGTCAGAAACTGCCTTTTGGGGACACTGGTGAATTTCTATCAACACCCCGTCAGCACCGGCCATTACGGAAGAGAGCGCAATGGGTTCCACGTAATCGCGTATGCCCACAGCATGCGATGGGTCGCTGAAAACGGGCAAATGGCTCTTGTCGTGCAGGTAGGGTATGGCGTTGATATCCATGGTGTTGCGGTAAGCCTTTTCAAAGGTACGGATGCCCCGTTCGCAAAGGATGATTTTTTCATTGCCGTTGCTGAAGATGTATTCTGCCGAGGCCAGAAACTCCTGGATGGTAGAAGACATACCTCTTTTGAGCAATACGGGCTTGTTTGTTTTTCCCAGCTCGTCCAGCAGGTTAAAGTTCTGTGCATTGCGTGTTCCCACCTGGAATACATCAATGTAATCATACATCTCTTCAATCTGAGAAACCTGCATCACTTCGGTAACTACCTTAATCCCTGCAGCCTTGCATTTTTGGGAAAAGAATTTCAATCCTTCTATTCCCAGCCCTCTGAAAGAATAGGGCGAACTGCGGGGTTTAAAAATCCCGCCGCGCATAAATCTGATGTTATTTTCCTTGAGGAATTCCAGGGTAGTATCCACCTGCTGCTCATCTTCAATGGCACAGGGCCCCATGACAATGGTAAGGTCTTTTCGGGAAATCTGTATGCCATCGCCAAAGTCAATGATGGTATCTTCTACACGCCATTTGCGCGAAACAAGCTTGTTGTCATCTTCAACGATATGAATATCTTTCACCCCGGGCAGATTGCCAAACAGGCGGATGTCGGCCTCTTTCTTTCCGTTGGAAATGATATAGCGGGTGCTCAGGGTTTCCACAAGGTTGCCCTTGAATCCATGGGTTTTTAACTGAGCCATGATGTTTTCCAGTTCCTGCTGAGGACAATTATCTATTAGTTGTATAAGCATTTTTTGTACTTGTTAAATGTAAAATATGAGTTGGTTCTTTGGTCATTACACCAGTATCTGGCGTTCTCTTGCAAAGAATACTTAATCTGATTTATGCATCCTTTAACCCCAGGTCTTTCAGCAACATTTCCATTGCCTTATCGGGGTTGTTGTTTTGTTCGAGTTTTTTCAAAAAGGCAGAGCCACAGATGGCTCCATTGAGATTTTTCCATGCCTGTTGTAAGGTTTGAGCATTGTGTATGCCAAAGCCTGTGATAAGCGGATTTTTCAGGTTCATGCTTTTGATTCGGTTGAAAAAATTCTGTTGTGCCATTCCGAAATCCTGTTGCTTGCCGGTGGTGGCGGCTGTGCTTACTACGTAGATGAATGCATTGGAATGGCTGTCAATCAAGCGTATTCGTTCTTCTGACGTGTGGGGGGTAACAAGAAACACAAAACTGAGTTCATGTTTTTCAAAAAGCACCTGATACTCTTCCACGTATTCCTGCAGAGGCAAGTCGGGCAAAATGAGTCCGGAAACTCCGCAATCTTTGGCCTGCTGCAAAAACTTTTCCGTGCCATATTGCAAAACAGGATTCAGGTATCCCATCATCAGGAGCGGAATTTTATACTTCCCTTTGATTTGTTCCAGTTGATGGAAAAGCAGTTTGATGTTCATGCCGTTGGCAATGGCTACCGAGCTGCTTTGCTGTATCACGGGTCCGTCAGCAAGGGGGTCAGAATAGGGCATGCCCACTTCCAGGAAGTCAATCCCGGCTTTTTCTGCGCTGGCAATGATGCTTTCCGTGCTGTCTATATTAGGGTATCCGGCGGTAAAAAACAGCGAAAGCAGGTTGCCGGACTTGTGTTTGAGGAGTTGTTGCAGTGGGTTCATGGTTGTGTAAAATAGTTTTGGTAGGTTTCAAGGTCTTTGTCGCCTCTTCCTGAAAGGCTGATGACCACGATATCTTCTGGTTTAAAGTTGATTTTATGAAGGGCTGCAATGGCATGGGCCGTTTCCAGGGCAGGAATAATCCCTTCTGCCCGGGTGAGTTCCTGCACTCCCTCCATGGCCTCGGTATCGGTGACAGGCAAAAAGGTAGCGAGTTTACTGTCATGCAGAAAAGCATGCATGGGACCAATGCCCGGGTAGTCTAGTCCGGCAGAGATGGAATGGGCTTCCTGCACCTGACCATCACTGGTTTGCATAAGTAATGTTTTGCAGCCATGAATGATGCCCGGGGTTCCTTTGGCAATTGTGGCAGCGGTTTTTTCTGTGTTTGCTCCTTCTCCGGCTGCTTCGACACCTATAAGCCGGGTTTTTCCATTTCCGATAAAATGAAAGAAGGCTCCGGCGGCATTGCTTCCTCCTCCGGCACAGGCAATCACATAATCGGGGTTTTCGGTCCCTTCTTTTTGTAACAACTGCTCCCTGATTTCTGCGCTGATAACCGATTGCAGACGGGCTACAAGGTCAGGGTAGGGGTGAGGGCCAATGGTGGAACCAATGATGTAATGGGTGTCATCGGGATGATTTATCCAATGCCGGATGGCCTCGTTGGTGGCATCTTTCAGGCTTTTGCTTCCCGATTCAACCGGGATAACTTCTGCTCCTAACATGTGCATGCGCATCACATTAGGCTTTTGGCGAGCCATGTCCTTGCTTCCCATGAAAACTGTGCAAGGCAGGCGAAGCAAAGCACATACAGTGGCAGTGGCCACGCCATGTTGTCCCGCTCCGGTTTCCGCGATGATGCGTTTCTTGCCCAAAATCTTTGCCATCAGTGCCTGTCCTACCACATTGTTGAGCTTGTGTGCTCCTGTATGGCACAGGTCTTCACGCTTGAGGTACACTTTGGCTCCTGCCATCTGCGAGAGGTTACGCGCGTAAAACAAAGGGGTGGGGCGACCCACATAGTCTTTCAGCAGCTGGTCAAATTCTTCTTTGAACTCAGCACTGTCCAGTATTTTCAGGTAATTCTCCTTAAGCTCCTCCACATTGGGATAGAGCATTTCAGGGATATAGGCCCCTCCAAAAGGGCCGTAGTAGCCGCGTGTGTCAGGTATGTTGAGTTGAGTCATTTTCTGTCTTGTATTTAAGGTTAAAATAATTTTCTTCCGGATAATTATTGTTAATCTGTTTCTCTTATTTTTTTCATAAAATTCCCGAGTTTTTTCACATCTTTGATACCGGGTTGTATTTCAAACCGGCTGTTGACATCAAGGGCATAAAGAAGGTGATGATGCAGAGGATTTGAAAGGTTGGGATAATCAGGGCCAATGCCCCCGCTTAAAAAAAACGGGGTGTTTCCTTCGTATTCCAGCAAAAGGCGATGATCAAAACTCAATCCGGTTCCCCCGGGCTTTTGTGCCTTGGTGTCAAAGAGAAAAAAATCACAGCAATTTTCATACTCCCCGAGGTTTTCAGGCAAACTGTCTTTAACGGCAAAGGCTTTGATTACCGGCAAGTGCTTTTGCAATGCCTTACAATAGTCGGGGCTTTCGGTTCCGTGCAGCTGCACCAGGTCAAATCCAAACTCTTTGGTTATTTTCAACGCCTCTTCAACAGGCTGGTTAAGCATCACAGCAACTTTTCGGATATTGATGGGAAGACCATCCAACGGCAAATCCTTGATTTTATCGGTAACGTCTCTGGGAGAAGGTGGATAGAAAATAAACCCCAGATAATCCGGTTGCAAAGCGGCAATTTCCATCATATTGACGGGATCGGTAATGCCGCAAACTTTTACTTTTATGGATTTTACAAATTGAGTCATGTTTATACCGGTTGAGGGTTTCGTTTGCCTGTTAATTTACTGAATGACTGATTTTTCAGCCATCAGTTTCTTCATCCCTTTGATGAAGAGCTTGCAGGCTTTGCCCGGATTGGCCTCACGCATAAAACGTTCGCCCATCAGAAGGCCGCTAAAACCTGCTTCTTTCAGGCGTATTGCCGCTTCGGGGCTGTCAATGCCGCTTTCAGCAATTTTCATGGCATTGGCGGGAAGCTTTTCCAGCAATTGAAGGCTGTGCTCAATGCTTACGGATAAATTCTTCAGGTTGCGGTTGTTAATGCCAATGATTTGTGCTTCAGCCGGCAGCTTGTCAATGTTTTCTTCTTCATGAATCTCAAAAAGGACCTCCATCTGCAGTTCACGGGCCAGGGCAGAAAGAGTTTTAAGTTCTTCCCGTGTCAACACTTCTGCAATGAGCAAAATGGCATCGGCACCAATGCTGCGTGCTTCGATTACCTGGTATTCATCCACGATAAACTCTTTGCGGAGGATGGGACAAAAATTGAAACGGCGGGCTGTGGTAAGGTCTTTAATGGTGCCGCCAAAATAGCGAGTATTGGTAATAACAGACAATGCCGATGCGCCCGCCTGCATGTATTCAAGGCATACGGTGGCAGGATCGGCAAATTCATTGATAACCCCTTTGGAAGGGGATTTGCGCTTAAATTCTGCTATTACACCGGAAAGGTCTTCCCTCAGCAGGTATTTTTTCAGGGAAACCGGTTGTGCCTGATAATACGGGCTTCTTTCCAGCAGTTTAACAGGATACAATTCTTTGCTTTCCTTTACTTCTGCCCGTTTGTGGGCTATTATCTCGTCAAGTATGTTCATTTTTGTAGTTTTATGAGTTGTTGGAAGGTTTCTAATGCTTTATTGCTTTCTATGGATTCTTTTGCCCGTGTCACCGCTTCCTGCAGAGATATTTCGCCGGCGTAGCATTGAATGGCTATGGCAGAATTGGCAATGACTGCGTTTCTCTGAGCCGGTGTGCCTTTGTTTTGCAATATGTTCATGAAAATTGCGGAAGCTTCTTCCAGGCTGTTGCCTCCATGCAATGATTCGGGTGTGTTGCCGGGCATTCCAAAATCTCCTGCTGTTACAAGGGTTTCTCCGCGGGGTGAAAAGATTCGGGTATCAGCAGTGAGGCTTACTTCATCGTATCCGTCGAGACTGTGGACCACCCGAAAGGTTTTTCCTTCTCGCTGCAGCAGGTAGCTGTAGATGCGGCCGGTTTCCAGGTTGAAAACACCGCTTGCCTGGAAATTCGGACTGGCAGGGTTTACCAGGGGCCCCAGGATGTTGAAAAAGGATTTGATACCCAGTTGCCTGCGTACACCTCCCACAGCCTTCAGGGCCGGGTGAAACAATGGGGCATGCATAAAGCAGATGCCGGCCTGTTCCAGTTCGGTTTGTAGTTTGGCTTCGTCGTTGTCAAACTTATAACCTAATTGTTCCATCACATTGGATGAACCCGACATGCTCGATACTCCGTAGTTTCCATGCTTGGCAACGGGGATGCCTGCACCTGCCACCACAAAGGCGGATAGGGTGGAGATGTTAAATGTATTTTTACCGTCGCCCCCTGTGCCGCAAAGGTCAATGATGTTGCCCTCGTTGAGCCGGGGTTTGATGGCCAGCTCCAGCAGTGCTTCGCGGAAACCCAGCAACTCATCCAGGCTGATGCTGCGCATGATAAAAGCGGCCAGCACTGCCGCCATGCGAGCCTCATTGAGCTCCTGGTTGGCAATGCCGTGCATGAGCTGGTGCGCTTCCTGGCGGCTCAGGGTTAAGGATTCGAGTAATTTGTTTAAAATGTCTTGCATAGCATTATATTATGTGTTTTTGCTTTTGGTCAGTTTTGATTAGGATACAATCCGTTTGCGTTTATTGATGTTGCCTTTTTCGCGTGACTCTTAACCTAAAACCGTTTCAACCAGTTGAAAATCATCTCCTTTCCCTTGGGGGTAAGGATCGATTCGGGATGAAACTGTACTCCGCATACATCGTATTCTTTGTGCGAAAGGGACATGATGCGCTGCTGATCGTCTGTGGCATGGATGGTCAGACATGCAGGGAAATTTTCGGCTTTTACCATCCATGAATGGTAGCGCCCTGCTTCTATCTGTTGAGGGAGTCCTTCGAAGAGGTAATGCCTGGGTTCAAGCAGTTCAATGGTAGCTGATACCCCATGATAAACCTCTTTGAGATTGTACAGGCTGCCATTGAAAACTTCTGCGATGGCCTGTTGCCCTAAACAAACTCCCAGAATCCGTTTGCTTTCGTAATAGTTTTCTATGATGGGAATCAGGTTGCCCGCCTCGCGGGGCAGTCCCGGTCCGGGAGAGAGGATAATGCCGTCGTAATTGTCAACATCCTTCAAACTGATCTTGTCATTGCGGAATACATCCACCTGGTGCACTCCGTAGTCTTTTACATAATGGACAAGATTGTAGGTGAAAGAATCGTAATTGTCGAGTATGAGAATTCTGGCCATGTTGCTGATTTTTTTGAATGGATAGTTCGTTATGCTGAAATATTTTTTAATATGTACTGTTAATATGTACCTTATTGCACTTCGGGATTCAGGGCGAATCTGCTGAGGGGAATTTTTTCGGCCCCGGCAACAGCCTTCCTCAAAGCCGATATTTTTCCGTCCACTTCTTTCAGCTCTCCATCGGGTTTTGAATGAATTACCACGCCGGCACCTGCCTGGTAGTAAAGCGTTCCGTTCCGGCTCATAAAGGAGCGAATCATGATGGCATGGTTGAGTGAATCCCCAAATCCCATGATTCCCACCGCCCCGCCATAAAAACCCCGGGGCTTTTGTTCTATCTGGTCGATGAGTTGGATAGCCCGGTGCTTGGGTGCTCCCGACAATGTACCGGCAGGAAAGGTATCTGCAAAAAGTCTGAAAAGATTTCCTTCTTTTTCCAGATCACCCTCTACAGTTGATACCAGGTGGATGACATGCGAATAGGTATGCACTTCCCTGAATTTGTTCACTTTCACGTTACCGGCATGACGGCTCAAATCGTTGCGCGCCAGATCTACCAGCATGGCATGCTCGGAATTTTCTTTGGGGTTGTCCAGCAAGTCCGCAATAAGTTCAGTATCAGAAGCTGCATCACCTGTGCGTACTACGGTGCCTGCAATGGGGTTGATCATGGCTTTGCCGTTGCCCACGTGCAATTGTACTTCGGGAGATGAGCCAAATAATTTAAAATCCAGAAAGTCGAAATAAAAAAGATAGGGGGAAGGGTTGATGGAGCGAAGTGTTCTGTAAACATTGAATTCATCACCCGTAAAATCCTGTTCATACTTGCGTGAGAGTACAATCTGGAAAACATCTCCCCGCTGGCAATGCTCTATCCCCTGCTCTACCTGCTTTTTAAACTCCTTATCACCAGTTATGATGCGTTCATTGCCCACAGCCTGAAAAGGGAAGAAGGTATTGTTGCGGTTGGCAAGAATGGAGATAACCCTTGGAGTAATGGGTTCTTCATTGCCGGATATAATCTCTGTAAGGGATATGGTGCTGTTGAAATGGTTAAAGGCAATCACCACTCGATACAAGTCGTATTTAAGCAGAGGAATCTGTCCGGATCCCTCTGTGCCGGGGCTTTCAATCTCCACATTGTCAAAAGCGTTGATGGCATCATAGGAAGTGTATCCAAAAACCCCTGGCATGAGTTGACTGGTCTTTAGCCCTGATGCTTTAAGCTCTTCCAGAAATTGATCTGTCAATTCGGGGATTTCCATGGGACTTGTCATTGTAACGGCGGACTGCTGGCCGGTGATAGCTTTCCGGCTGAATGTGCTTTCTGTCGCTTTTATCCCTGCAAAAGGCTGAATGGCGATGTAGGAAAATGCATTTTCGCGTGAGCTGTAGTCGGTACATTCCAGCAACATGGCATGTGGAAAAACATCGCGCAATCGCAGGTACATCCCCACAGGGGTAAATGTATCGCCGGGAATTCGGGTGGTTACGGTTCTTGTCATTTTCTTTTTTTTTTCGGTAACAAAAAAAGGCCTGCTTGAGTGTCAAGCAGGCCTTTGATATTTTATGTTTACAGACTACATCTGAAAATACATATCCACTAATGACCAGTGAGCTCAACACGGTAATTTACCTTGCTGTGCCACCACCAGAAATTATGAATATGCAGATTATTTGTCATGTTTTTTTTCTTTGCAGGTGCAAGTATAAACATTTTTTTTATTGCAAACGGATGTTTGATATTATTTTTTGAGAAAAGTTAAGAAATGAGGTTTTTATCTAACCTTTTCTTTGGTTTGTGATTCAATGATATTTATGGCTGCATTTTCAAAAGCACCCCGGCTACTCTTGCGCCCATTTTTTCTCCTTTTTCCAGGAATGCTTCGCGAAGGGGTTCATCACCGCTAAAAGGTGGCTCACCCCTTATGCCGGAGGCACCAAAAGGGGCAGTCCAGTCGTCGCCACCCATTACTATCATCCCGAAAATCATCATGGATTGCAGCATGTTGAGCAAGGTAACTTCTTCTCCGGCAGAAATTCCTCCTGCCGTAACAAAGGCAGCCCCCAGCTTGTCCTTTAAAGGCGCCCCTTCAAAAGGCCAGGAACTGATAAACTCCTGTACCCGGGGAGCTACATTGGCATTGTAAACCGGTGAGCCTAAGATGATGGCTCCTGCATTGAGCAAATCTTCATTTGTGGTTTCCTCAACGGTTTTGAGAACGATTGTTATTCCCTCTACCTTAGATGCACCCCTGGCAACAGCTTCTGCCATGGCTTGTGTGTTGCCCGTTTTGCTGTAATAGCTGATAAGAACGGTGGGTTGGGCCATCAACTGGCTCATGCTGAGAAGCAATAGAACTGATAACTGAATGGTAACTCTAATACTCTTCATATTAAGTGTTTTGGTAATTATTAGTGGATTGCAAATTCTTTTCTTATTCCCGAAACACCCGTTTGCTCAAAAAAATGAGGAACAGGGTAATAGAGA
>RECE01000047.1 GCA_007694165.1 Bacteroidota bacterium | reverse complement strand
CTTTATTTGCAAGTGCCGGTAACAACATCCGGGTGATCAACAATATACTGGCTCATTCAGGAAGCGGATACGGTTATTATACCTCCTCGGCTACCAACATTATCAACTCGGATCACAACAATGTTTATGTGCCCAACGGAATCTTCGGTTACTGGAACAATGCCAATGTGAGCAACCTCGAAAACTGGCAGGCTGTGAGTGGTTTTGATGCCAATTCACTTGCCCTTGATCCCATATTTGTGTCAGATACCGATCTGCATGTCAACCAGATAAGCTTACATAAAGCAGGAATTTTTGTGGGTATAACCGAAGATATTGATGGCGATGAAAGGGATCTTGTCACACCCGATATCGGTGCAGATGAATTTGACTTGCCTGCCCTGGATGTAGCCATGGTGTCGATAGATGAACCCGCCATGCCTTTTGCTTCTGGCAATACAGATGTGGTGGTAACCTTTAAAAACAATGGTACCCAGACCCTGAATTCCTTATTCCTGTTGTGGAGCGTGAACGGAGAATCGCAATCCAATTATCAATGGACCGGAGAGCTTGCCGCAGGGCAATCTACCCAGGCAACCATAGGAGCCTTTGATTTCCAGCTGGGAACACCTTACGAGATCGTTGTCAGAAGCAGTACTCCCAATGGTCAGAGCGATCAGCTTCCCATCAACGATACCACCCGGGTGGAAAATCTCTATGCTGCATTTGAAGGAATATTTACCATTGGTGGCAATAACCCCGACTTTGCCTCTTTCACTGAAGCTTCAGATGTGCTGAATGTTGGGGGAGTAACAGGTCCGGTAACCTTTAATGTAAGGCCCGGCGAATATGAAGAACAAATTGAGTTCAATCTGTTTCCCGGAGCTTCAGAAGAAAACAGGGTTACCTTTCAATCTGAATCAGAAGACAATACCGCTGTTAACCTTCGTTTTAACTCTTCATCGGGCTCCAATTACATTATTCATCTTGACGGTGCCCGGTTTCTTACCTTCAAAGGCATGACCTTTGAGGCACTGAACTCAAGCCAGGCAAGAATTGCAGATATCAATGGAACAACCAGCAATGTCAGCTTTGTAAATAACCGTTTTCTGGGGGTTCCGACCACAAACATTTCTACCATCAGAGCATTGGTTTTCAGCAATAGTGAGCCCTTCTCCCATATTCAGTTTGAAGGCAATTATTTTGAAAACGGCAGCTATGCTTTCTATATGATTGGCAGCAGCAACCAGCCCGGAACTCTTATTCATCAGAATCAGTTTTCCGGTCAGTATCGTTATGGACTATTCCTGCGAAACCACACAGCTCCTCAGGTTACAGAAAATACACTCGAAACGGAAACCGTGCATGGCAACTATTATGCCATATACCTGGAGTCCAGCCCCGGAGCATCGGATGTAAGCCGCAATCGCATCTTTGGACAAAACAATGGCAGAGGTATCGGATTCTGGTCTTCCAACGGAGGAGCAGAACGCTCCCTGGTGTCCAACAATTTTATTCAGATTGGCACCACCAATGCTGTGGATGGAATATATATGCAAAACTCCAACGACGTGGATATTGTATACAATACAGTGAACGTAGTAAGTTCATCGGTTTCAGCCAGCCACGCAGCCTTGCTGGAATGGTCACAGAATTTGTTGATCAAAAACAATATCTTCGCCAGTACCAGCGGTGCGTATGCCATTTCATTCACACCCACCAGTTACGCTTTCACTTCTGACCATAATAACCTCTATACCACGGGCAATATTCTGGGTTCATTTGGCGGGGATATCGCTGATCTTGTCTCCTGGCAGAACCAGACAGGGCGGGATGCGTCTTCCTTATCTGTTGATCCGCTGTTTGTATCGGAAACCGATTTGTACATCAATCAGAATGCCCTGGTAGGGGCAGCCACTCCTTTTGAAAAGGTTTTGGTGGACATCGATAACAATACGCGCGATCCCCAGGCCCCGGTTATCGGAGCCCATGAGCTTACCACAGCCACAGAGGATGCCGCGATAACGGAACTGGTAGCCCCGGCTGTTCCATTTTCCGAAGGTGTAAATGAGGTAGAAGTTACTTTGCTCAACAATGCGCTGAATCCGCTTTCAGAAGTTACCATCAACTGGTCTGTCAATGATCTGGAGCAGGCTCCTTTTCAATGGCATGGTAATCTTGCCCCGGGTGCCACCCAGCAGGTAAACATTGGTGAGTTTAACTTTCTCTCGGGAGAGCCTTACAATGTAATAGTGTTTTCTTCTATGCCCAACGGACTGGAAGACCAGCGCCCGCAAAATGATACAATTTGGGTGGAAGGTTTGTATGCCGGTCTCAATGGAACTTATTCCATAGGAGGAGAACTGGCTGATTTCGAAAACTTTACACAGGCTATCCAGGCACTGAATGATGGGGGTGTTGCCGGCCCTGTTACATTCATGGTTGCCGACGGTACCTACAATGAGCAGCTGGTGCTGAACGAAATTGCCGGAGCTTCACAGGAAAACACCATCACCTTCAAAGGTGAATCAGCAGTGCTGGAAGCAGTAATCGTTGAATTTGATGCCGGTTCACAACCCAATTATACTTTGCGGCTCAACAATACATCCCATGTTCGTTTTGAGTGGATTACATTCAACTCACTCAACACCAGTAATGCAAGGGTAGTGAGCCTGGGCGGGGAATTGTCGGGTATTTCTTTCCACCGTTCCGTTTTCCGGGGCAGGACCGGAAGTTCTACCAACAGCAATCATGCTTTGGTGCATGGCGATGTAATCCGGCTTACCCATGTGCAATTTACTGAAAATCTTTTCTTCGATGGCAGCTATGGTGTGCAATTATCAGGAAACAGCAGCAATACAGATCAGGCTGTTGTATTTGAAGGGAACGCTTTCCGCGACCAGCACCATATGGCCGTTAACCTGACCCATGTTACAGCTCCTGAGGTGCATAAAAACATCTTTACTTCACCGGATGCGGGCAATAATTATTATGGGGTTTATCTTTCCAATACCAATGAAGGTGCAAGGGTTACCGCAAACAGGATCTATGACATTTCCGGCGGGTATGGTATTCTTATCACAGGGAGCGGTTCTTCTCTGAACCGTGGAAATATCCTGAACAATTTTGTGGAGATCAGCGGTACGGGAACAACCCACGGGATTCATATCACCTCATCCAGTCGTTTCAATATTTATCACAACACGGTAAATATCACAGGCACACATGGTTCATCCGGCAGAGCATTTCATATTTCACTGGGAGCCAACAATCTTTTGCGTAACAATGTATTTGCCAATACCGGCGGGGGTTATGCCATTTACGTGAACACTTCCGGGTCATTGAGTTCAAGTGACTTTAATAATCTTTATACTACCGGTTCTGTTCTGGGATACTGGAACAACGGCAATGTCGCCGATTTTGTAGACTGGAAAAGCCAGAGTGGACAGGATTCCAACTCGTTGAACCTCGACCCCGGCTTTATCAACGAATTTTCTCCCATGTTATCGCAGGCTTCGTTGAGTACTGCAGGTATTGCCCTGGCCGATGTTACCACAGACATCGACGGAAATCCAAGGAGTCCTGTCAATCCTTCCATGGGAGCCGTGGAGTTTTTGCCATTGAATCAGCATGACGCTGCGGTTGCAGAATTTCTGGCACCCCAGGCACCCTTTGCAGCAGGTGAGCAGGAAGTGATGGTTCGCATCCGCAACAACGGTGCCCAGGAGCTTACCTCTCTTACTTTTCAGTGGACAGTAAACGGACAGCCCCAGGCAGAGCTTGTTTGGACAGGAGAATTGCTCACAGGCCAAGAAGAGAGCGTGGTGGTGGGAAGTTTCGATTTCCAGGAAGCTACCCGCTATAAAATATTTGTTCAGAGTGTTAATCCCAACGGGGAGCCCGATGAAGATGCTTCCAACAATTCTATGGAGGTGGAGAATGTTTTCCCCGCCCTGGCAGGTTCTTATACCCTGGGTGGCACTACTGCGGACTTTTCCTCTTTGGGTCTGGCAGCTGACAACCTGAACTTTGGGGGTATTCTTGATGATGTTGATATCCTTGTAAATGCAGGGACTTTCAATCATCAGCTGCACCTGAAAGCATACCCGGGAATGAGCAGTGACCGAAGGGTTACATTCCGCTCAGCAGACAGTGACAGTACCCAGGTTGTGCTGTTTTATACCGCATCTTCCAACGCGGAGAATTATACGGTTTTCCTCGATGGAGCTTCGTATGTTACTTTTGAAAACCTTACGCTGGAAGCCCGGGACAATAACCGCTCAATTGTGGTGGAACTGGCCAATAATGCCCGTAACAATATTTTTACCGGCAACATCTTCAAAGGGGTTGTGTCTCCCAACAACTCAAGCGGCAGAGCACTTGTGTATGCCCCGTCCTCTTCAGGAAACAACCTGTTGCTGGAAGGAAACCTTTTCCTTGATGGCTCCATGGGGGTTTACCTCAGTGGTGGCAACAGGACAGGAATTGTGGTGAAAAATAATGTGTTCACCAATCAATATGGGTATGGTGTTTA
>RECE01000299.1 GCA_007694165.1 Bacteroidota bacterium | reverse complement strand
GCAATTCCTGTAAATACTTCTTCCGGTACCAGGATTTCTTTTCCCCTGATAGTTTTAGAAGTGATAGCATTGAGCCACTTTTCAGGTGCGTTTGGAGGCAGCTGAATTCGTGTATCTCCCCAGTCCATATCCAGAAGGCATGCCGCACCTGTTTGGTCAGACAGGGTTGCGGTAATCAGCGGAACAGCAACAATAGCCCAGTCATCCTGATGTTTCCGGGCAAATGCAAGCATGTGGGCTTTTCTTTTCCCTGAAACGGTCAGGGCGATGTATTCCCCTTTTACGAACAGATCCGGATTTTGCTTGCGGGCATTGAGCAGGCATGCGGTATACCAGAGTTTGATTCTGCCGTCGGTGGCATTTTTCAGCAGGTCTCTCAGCAGCACATCATTATCGGGTTGTTGATGACTTTTCATCTCTTTCAACTGAGCGAGCCGAAGTTGGTAATCTACCGGTTGCCGGTTATCGGGATCCACGAGGGTGAAATCCCAAAGTTCAGTGCCCTGGTAGATGTCGGGGATTCCCGGGCAGGTGGTTTTCAGGGTAAGTTGTGTCAGGGAGTTGGTAATGCCCCGCCATGCCACCTTTTGCATAAAAGGAACAAATGCTGCCAGGAAGTCGTGCTTTGGGTTGAGAACTTGGCGGGCAAACTGACAAACAGTATTTTCGTATGTGTCATCCGGATCTCTCCAGCTGACTTTTCGTTTTGCTTCACGCAATGCTTTCACAAGATATTCGTCGATACGCTGCAGATAGGTTTCATCAATTTGCCCATCGAAAGGGAAAGTGCCCAGCAAAGTCTGGTAAATAAAATATTCTATACTCGTAGAGGGTTCCAGCAAACCCGTGTCGAGCCGGATTTTGAGTTTCTGGTTCATCTGCATCCATTGGTGCACCTTCTCTTTCCACTCATCGGTAAGCTCACTGACAATATTGAGACGTGCCCTTACATCCTCTCCACGCTTGGTGTCATGCGTGGAGGTGGTATTCATGGTGTAAGGCCATTTTTGCTGTCGGTCTTCCATAGCTGCATGAAATTCGGAGATGGTTATACCGGCAGCGTTGATAGCATCGCCCACTTCGTTGTGGGCAATAAAGCAGTTGTATTGATACATCGAAGTATCCTCAACTCCTTTGGCCATAAGCGGGCCTGTGAATTGCATCAGCCTGGAGAAAAAAAGCTGGAGTTTTTTATTAAAAACATTGTCATCATGCTTCTGTAATAGAAGGATTGATGAGAGTTTTCCCAATGCCAGAGTCAATGCAGGGGTTCGTTTTTGGGCGGTTGCGAAGATTTCTTCCACTACCTTACGGTTTTGATTTCTAAGCGGGAATCCCCTGGGATACAACCGGTAAACCGGACATGCAAGCATAAATTCGCCCAGCGCTTCCTTGATTTCCTCCCGGCTGACATTCTCTTTCTCATAATCGATAAAACCGAACTGATTGAAATACTGAAAGATGTTGTCCCATTCTCCATGCATACGGGTAGTGAGAATCATCTTTTTGTTTTTGTAGACAAGTTCCGCAGGCGAGGCTTTGATATTGGTAACTTCCCTGTAAAGCGTTTTGAGTTTGTCGTAATGCTCTACGCTGGTAAGAAGGTTGTTGACCATTGCCAGGAAATCATAGCCTGTACTGCCCTGAACAGGCCAGAAGGAGGGAAGCTCTTCATGGTGCTCCAGGATTTTTTCGGCAACAATCCAGGTTTCTTCACCACAAATTTTGCGCAGGTTCTCAAGATAGTTGTTAGGGTCATTCAACCCATCGATATGATCAATGCGCAATCCGCTGATGTTTCCCTGTTCTGCCTGTTGCATTAAAAAACTATGAAACATTTCAAAAACCTCAGGCTCTTCCATGCGCAGGCAAATAAGCCCGTTTACAGTAAAAAAACGACGGAAGTTGATGCGCTTTTCGGTTTCCTGCCAGTGACACAACTCGAAAAATTGCATCTCCAGGATTTCGCGAATTGACTCTTCGCTTGAGCTGAGCTTTTGGGTCAGATTGTCAATGAATTCTTTTACTTCAGGATTTTCAGCGTATAGCTGCTGAGCCTTTTTCTTTGCTTCTTCCCATTCCTTTTGCAGGTAAGTTTTGGTAACGGTGGCTTTCAGCTGCTTATCCCATAGCTCTTTGATGGAGGCAGGGGCAGCTGAAATATTGCTTTTTGCAATGCTGCGGAATGTTTCGTGGTTTACCGGGTAAATATTGTCGAAATATGCTACAGTGAAAGTGCCATTCTTCCAGCCTGTTTTGATGTCTCCGTTTTTTATGGCTTCATCCGGCATCACTCCCAGGAAAGGGACCATGAGTTTGTTGTCCTTACCGGCTACTCCTGGTTCCAGATCAAAAAAACGATAGTATGCAGAATCACTCCCCTTTTCCAGGATATCCATCATCCAGGCATTCCCGGGGTGATAGGCCATGTGATTGGGTACAATGTCCTGGATCCATCCCATGTTTTTCTGCAGCATTTTTTTTCGCACTTTCCCGAAGGTATCTTCATCGGTTACTTCAGGGTTGAACCGCAGGGGGTCAATTACGTCATATCCATGAGCACTTCCCGGGGTTGCTGCAAAGACAGGGGAAGCATATACTGCTCCAATGCCCAGCAATGAAAGGTATTCAATTTGCTTCTCCAGATCTTTGAGTGTATAGTCTTTGTTAAACTGGATGCGATAGGTGGCTATGGGATTGTACATGATGCTGAGTTTTTTATGGTGCTGTTATTTTTGAATGGAAATGGCAACCGACCAGGGATGCAAAGTGATTTGAGCATGGCCACCGTTTGTTTTCCATGGTGATTCATTGTCGGCAGCTTCACCTCCCCACTGTTGATGTGCAGAGTAAATGAGCAGTTCGGGATGTTGCGGTTGGTTTGCCTCAAAAGACAGTGTTGTTGTATCTTCAGAGAAGTTCATAAGAGTAAGGATGCTAACCTTTTCGCCCTCATGCTTCAGAATAATGGCTTTCTTATTGTCGCTTAGGGTTGCAGATACATTCGTTCTGTCGCCTGGTCGCAGCAGTGCTTGCTCTTTGCGAATGGCTATGAGTTTTGTGTAAAACCCCAGCATTTGTTTTTTTTGTTTGTCACCGTCAAAATTCCACTGGAGTTTTGACTGGTTGAAAGTGCTTTCTGCCGCCGGGTCTGGCGGATTGGCCTTTTTGATGAAATCCCGGAATTCCCGTTTTCTTCCCTTTCGAACTGCTTCTGTCAGGTGGTCGTCGCCATGACTGATAAAATAGAGGAAGGGGTTGCTCTCAGCATATTCTTCCCCCATGAAAATCATGGGAACAAACGGGCTCATAAGCATGGCTCCTGCAGCCAGCTTCAGGGGTTCGAAGTTGATGAGTGCAGAAAGCCGGTCGCCCATCAGCCGATTGCCGGTCTGGTCGTGATTTTGGGTGAAAACAACAAACCGTTCTCCGGGCTGGCCTTCAGTGGGGGTTCCGAAAATCTTTCTTCGGTGGGGTGAGTAACCGCCGGTAAAAACGTATGCATGGTTGAATGATTTCACCAGTTGTTCTGTTGTCCCAAAATCGGTATAGTACCCGTTTTTTTCACCGGTGAGCAATGCATGGAGAGAGTGGTGCCATTCGTCGCACCATTGGGCATCCATTCCATAACCGTCTTTTTCTACAGGTTTGATGTAGCGGGTGTCGTTCAAATCGCATTCGGCAATCAGGAAGTGATTTTTTCCTGATTCCCGGTTGAGTTCAATAACTTTTTCTGACAGCTCACGAAGAAAATGTTTCGGACTGAAATCCTTAATGGCATGTACGGCATCCAGGCGCAGCCCGTCTACATGAAAGTCGCGCAGCCACATCAGTGCATTTTCAAGAAAAAACTGCCTTACCCCATCGCACCAGGCGTCATCATAATTGATGGCTTTGCCCCAGGGGGTTGTGTATTTGCCTGTAAATGCCGGGCCAAATGCTCCCAGGTAGTTGCCTTCCGGCCCCAGATGGTTATACACCACATCCAGAATTACAGCTATACCTTTTTCATGGCAGGCTTTCACAAGCTTTGCAAATTCTACAGGTCCGCCATAAGATTGCTGCACTGCATAAGGGAATGCCCCATCGTAGCCCCAGTTCCGTTCGCCGGGGAAAGATGCAATGGGGAGGATTTTGATGGCATTCACGCCCAGATCTTTCAGGTAGTCCAGCTTGCCGGCAATCCCGGCAAAGGTTCCTTCGGGGGTGAAGGTTGCGGTGTGAAGTTCGTAAATTACCAGGTCTTTGAGGGCTACTCCCTGCCAGTTGCTGTCATGAATTTTTTTGATTGTATTCAGGTCAATGCATTCCGAAGCACCATGCACTCCATCGGGTTGGGACAGGGATGCAGGGTCGGGGAAAGAGTCCTTTTCGTTGATACGCAACTTATAGCGATCGCCGGGCTGCAGGTTGTCAGGAAGAGCATGCCAGAAACCTCTTCCCTTTTTATTTAAGACGATAGTCTCCTTACCCTCGATTTCTATGGCCAGTTTGCGGGCATGAGGTGCCCAGAGGTTTATCTCAGGTTTGGGATGAAAGTTAATGCCTGTATGTCGTTGATGGATGTTCATGGTAGGATTGTAATAAAAATGGCGGGTATGTAAATCCAAAATAGTGAGTTTGTTAAGGTGTCTGCAAAAGGGGTTTTGATTTTCCGCAGAGCAGACTTTTCAGAGGACCCGTTTATCTTTCTATTTTATGGATGAGAAGCACTACTGAGCGACCTTCAGCAAAAACTGTTTCTCCAGCATTGAAAACCTGCTGGTCGTCATAAAAAAACTTCCCTTTTCGGGTATCCATAATGAGCGACCAGGGTCCGCCCCATTCTTCATTGGGCAGGAAAAACTCCTTGTCTTCGTGATGGGCATTGAAAATCAGGTAAAAATTATCGTCTTTAAGCTCTTTGCCATCAAAGGTTTTATCTGGCACGCCCTCTCCCGAAAGATATACACCTACAGATTTTGCTGATTCCGTATCCCAGTCGGCAATGGTCATTATATCGCCATTGGGCAGAAACCATTCAATATCTTTCACTACAGAACCATTTAAGGGTTTGTATCTGAACCAAAGGATACGTGAAAAAACGTGATGATCGAGCCGGAGACGAATGAGCTGTGAAGTAAATTCAACCAGTTCTTCATCCATATTATCCCAGTCAATCCACGATAGCTCATTGTCCTGACAGTAGGCATTGTTATTTCCTTTCTGGGTTTTTCCCATTTCATCACCTGCCACCAGCATGGGGATTCCCTGCGAGAGCATTAGTGTGCTGAGGAAGTTGCGAACCTGTTTTTTTCGCAGATGGTTGATTTGGGGATCATCGGTGGGGCCTTCTACTCCGCAGTTCCATGAACGGTTGTGGTTTTCACCATCCCGGTTTTTTTCATTATTGGCCAGGTTGTGCTTCTCGTTGTATGAAACCAGATCCTGCATAGTAAAACCGTCGTGCGCCGTAATGAAGTTGATACTGGCCACTGGTCGTCTCCAGTCATCGTAATAAAGGTCGGAGCTGCCTGTAAATCGCCAGGCAAACTTGCCCAGTTTTCGGCTCTCCCCCCGCCAGAAATCACGCATTACATCCCGGTAGCGTCCATTCCATTCGAGCCATCCCTGCGGGAAGTTTCCTACCTGGTATCCGTTTTCCCCGATATCCCAGGGTTCGGCAATGAGTTTTACCTGCGATAGCACCGGGTCCTGGTGCAAAACATCGAAGAAGGAACCCCATTTGTCCACATCGCTGAATTCACGGGCAAGGGCAGAAGCAAGGTCGAAGCGAAATCCATCCACATGCATCTCCGTTACCCAGTAGCGAAGGCTGTCCATGATGAGACGCAAAATGGTCGGATGCACCGAGTTCAGGGTGTTGCCGGTTCCGGTATAGTCCATGTAATACCGCTTGTCCTTGTCGATCAAACGGTAATAGGCTGCATTATCGATGCCTCTGAAACACACGGTTGGTCCCATTTCATTGCCTTCTCCCGTATGGTTGTAAACCACATCCAGGATTACTTCAATGCCTTCTTCGTGCAGGGACTTTACCATGTTTTTGAACTCATAGATTTGTTCAACACCAAAGCCTGCAGCTGAATATTCGGGATGGGGTGCGAAGAAATTGATGCTGTTATAACCCCAGTAGTTGGAAAGACCCTTTTTTACCAGGTGGCGGTCATGGATAAAATGGTGTATCGGCATGAGCTCAACTGCATTTACGCCCAGCTTTTTCAGATAACTGATTACATGCGGATGGTGCATAGCGGCATAGGTACCCCTGATTTCTTCGGGTATTCCGGGAAATTGTTGGGTGAAACCCTTGACATGGGTTTCATAAATGATGGTTTTGTTAAGGGGGATATTTAGTTGTGTGTCGCCATGCCAGTAAAAATGATCATCAATAACCACACTTTTGGGAACATAGGGAGCACTGTCGGACTCACTGAAAGAAAGATCCTTTTGTTTGTGATTCAACTGGTATCCGAAAAGGGAGTCGTCCCATTTCTCAATTCCACTGAGCGCTTTGGCATAAGGGTCGATAAGCAGTTTATTGGAGTTGAATCTGTGGCCACTTGCCGGATCGTAAGGGCCATGAACGCGATACCCATATTGCTGTCCGGCGCGCAGTCCGGGGATATAAATGTGCCATTGACTGTGCGTGCGATCGGCAACAGGTATTTTATGGGTTTGATTGCCCTGCTCATCAAAAAGACACAATTCTACGGCAGTGGCATTTTCGGTGAATAAGGCAAAGTTCACTCCTTTCCCATCGTAGAAAGAGCCTAATGGATAGGGTTTTCCGGGCCAGGTTTCAGGGTTGTTCATAGAGATTCAGAGATTGATGGATGAGGATCGTAAAAAACGGTTATCAATCCTCTCTTAATAAGAGGCAAGCCTGTATGCAATTTTTGCACTTGCGACAAACGTTTCAAAGCAAACTTAACTTATTACAGATTTTCCATAAGTTTCTGCAATACTTTTATAGGAACAATGAGTTGATCAGGTTGTTTGTCTGCAAACTTTCTTAGCTCCTGTATAGCCCTTTCAAAAACAAAAATATTGAGTAGTTCTTTTGTTTTATTGGGACATTGTGGTATAAAACCATAGTTTTTGGCTTCATCTCTGTATCCTTTTAAAAAGGTTTCTGAAACCATCGCGTACCAGCGGTCCATCAGCGGGCGTAAAAAATTGTCATTTACAGGTACAAATTCTTTTCTGTAAAAATATCCTCTGTTGATGGCATAATGGAAAGAGCCCAGCATGGATGCAACATCTTTCAGCGGGCAATGCTTGAGTTTCCGGACACTGAGCGGATTTTCCACCTCTCCTTCAAAATCGGTTACCATAAAGTCTTTACCGGTAAAGAGCAGTTTGTCGAGCTTGTAATTGCCATGAATTCTGGTTTTCCATGCATCGATTTTTTCTTTTTCAAGGATTTCCTGTATGTAGGAGAAAAAATCGTCCTGGGCGGCCATAATGGATTCAAGTTGCTCGCGGGTTTCCTGGTCAATATCAGATTTGTTGGTTTGTATCCAGGAGAAGTTCCTTTTTACGAAAGTTCGCAAGGCCTGGTAAAGAGATTTTTGATAAAGCAATGAGAAAGGTTCTGGCTCAAATCCCTTCACCTGATCTACTTTGGTCATTGCCTTATGCATACTGGCAGTTCGCTGGCCCAGCAAATGCACCATTTCCACGAAGAAAGGATCCGCCAGATCCTCCAGTTCATTGTCGGATAAGGATAATGGTTTGCTGTTTTGCGTTTTTTCGCTAAGTACTTTGTCAAAAAAGCTTTCAATAGCTGTTTCAGTCATTTCCCATGCACTACCTACGTTGGGAATCAGCTCAGATAGCATACCCAGCGAAGTATCTTCAAAACCTTCACGCTTGTAGTCCATTCTACCCACATAGGGTGGAATGTTTTCAAAATGGGATTGACGGGTAAGGTTTTTCATGATTTCAACATCGGGGTTGTCTCCTTCTTGCGGACTTCTGTATATCTTGAAGAAAAATTTATCACCCAGAATGATAGAAGTATTAGAAGGTTTGAAAGCTACCACATATGGTTTTAGGGGTAAGTCGCTGGCAGTGAGTTTCTTCAGGCTGCTCCCTGATGAGCCTTCGATTTCTCCAAACTGACCTTTTAGTTTGCCCCGCTTGCGAATAATGTTGAAAAACTCGAGCACCAAATCCTCATCCTGCACTCCATCATAAAGTATAGCCTCTTCACCATTCCAGGTAACAGCAGAAATGATAGCTTCAGGATGACGGTTTTTAATGTCATTCATTCGGTTATTGATAGCAATGGACAAGGGCATAAAGAATATATCTTTTTGTTCCTCTATAAGATCCAACTGCACCATAAACAAATGAGAAAGTCTTTTGCGGCCCATCATGGGAAAAATGTCGACTATCTCAATGTCTCTGAGCTTTTTTACATTTCCGCGGAACCATTTGCTATTCAGAATAAACTCTTTGAGCAGGAGTTTTGTCTTGTTCTGCAGGCTGCTGCCCATGGTATTCCACTGATTGCTGTCAAGAACAAGCAGTTCGCTGCTTTTGGGTTGCTTTTCAACTGCTTTGTCAACCTTTTGCAATTGAAACCAGAAGTAGTTTTTAAACTGCATGGAGAAGGACCATGGATCTTCGGAAACCACCGGAAACTCATTGCGGCTGAATACTTCAACCGGGATTGCTCCTGCGTATTCGTGAAGGTCGAGCTCCACATGTTGCGAGTAGCGAGAGAGATTAACGATAACCAGGATGGTTTCATCCTCGTACTCTCTTATGAATGCCAGAACCTTTGGGTTGTTGGAGTTGACAAAGCGGATAGACCCGCGTCCAAATGCCTTGAATTTTTTTCGTTTGGAAATCACACGTCGTTTCCACCACAAAAAAGAAGAGGGATTTCTCTCCAGGTTTTCAACGTTTACAGCAGTATAGTGATAATTGTGGTCGATAATCACCGGCAGGAAAAGTTTTTGCGGGTCAGCCTGTGAAAAGCCTGCATTTTTATCTGGCGACCATTGCATGGGGGTACGCACCCCATCGCGGTCTCCCAGGTAATAGTTGTCGCCCATTCCTATTTCATCTCCGTAATACATAATGGGGGTGCCGGGCATAGAGAAAAGCAGGAAGTTGAGCAGTTCTATGGTCTTGGTATCACCACCCAAAAGGGGGAAGAGTCTTCGGCGTATACCCACATTAACCCTTTTTCGCGGGTCTTTGGCGAAAGTTTTATACATGTAATCCCGTTCCTCATCCGACACCATTTCAAGGGTGAGTTCGTCATGGTTTCTGAGGAAAATGGCCCATTGGCAATTGGGGGGGATTTCCGGGGTTTGTTCCAGGATGTCCACCACGGGGAAACGGTCCTCCATACGAAGTGCCATGTAAAGCCTGGGCATAAGCGGGAAGTGAAATGCCATGTGGCATTCATCACCATCACCGAAATAGGCTCTTGAGTCATTGGGCCACTGATTGGCTTCGGCCAGCAGCAAACGGTCATCGAAGTTATCGTCTACATGTTTGCGAAGTTTCTTTAAATATTCATGGGTTTCGGGCAGGTTTTCGCAGTTGGTTCCCTCGCGCTGGTAAAGGTAAGGTACGGCATCGAGCCTGAAGCCATCTACCCCAATCTCAAACCAGAAGTTCAGTATTTTGAGAATCTCATTCTGAACACGCGGGTTTTCATAGTTAAGGTCAGGTTGGTGTGAGTAAAACCTGTGCCAGTAGTAGGCTTTGGCTTCATGGTCGTAGGTCCAGTTGGATACTTCAAAATCCTGGAATATGATTCTTGCATCCTTATATTTATCGGTATTGTCGTTCCATACATAGAAGTCGCGGTAGGTACTGCCGGGACTGGCTTTGCGCGCCCGCTGAAACCATTTGTGTTCGGTGGAAGTATGGTTAAGTACCAGTTCGGTAATGATCCTTAAACCCCGGGCATGAGCTTCCCTGACAAACCTTTTGAAGTCAGCCAGGGTGCCGTAAGAGGGGTGTATATTTGTGAAGTCAGCTATGTCGTATCCTCCGTCTTTCAGGGGGGAAGGATAAAAGGGTAACAGCCATAAAGTATTGACCCCCAGGCTTTGTATGTAATCCAGTTTTTGAATCAAACCTCTGAAATCCCCTATTCCGTCTCCGTTGCTGTCATAAAATGATCTTACATGTACCTGATAAATAATGGCATCTTTGTACCAGAGGGGATTGCTTTCTTTTTGTGGATTTTTTCCTGTCATTTTGTAGCAGATTTTTTATACTAAAATACCAATGTAGTATATTTATTTATATGTTTTTCTTTGAAAAACATAGCTTAGCGCAAATAAACAAACAATGGAGAGGGCATTTGGTTCACATTGTTTGTTTGCAAAATACTCTTAATGACTGATTTTCAACGCAACAAATTTTAGTGTCGGGGGTTATATTAATAAATGCTTTAATGAAAGGAGGCCCACAATGAAAATACATATTGTATTAGTTTGGACTATTTTGCTATTGTTCTTTTCAGGGTGCGCTGCCCCAAAAGAGACTGCCAGAGATGAAACTGTTGAAGTAAGCGTTAACGCAGTTGAAGAATCGGATACAACAGTTCATGAACTTTTGATTTTTGATTCAGATTTCGACAGATGGTTTGCCCGAAATTCGCGGCCGATATCATTTTACGACCATCAGTACCTCAAAAGATGGAACGCCACGCTCACCAGGGAATGGAATACTATAAGCGCTCCCTCAACCATCAGGGACTGCAGGCCCGTTTCTTACCTGGATTATGACTCCGGTATTGATTATGGAAAGGAGCTGGATTACAAATTGTTTTACTACTTCCGGTATATGCATCAAAGGTGTCGGCTGTTCAGTCAAACACCGGGTCAGTGGAGGTAATAAGAGTATATCGGTTTTCTTAAAGGCTTTTAAAAATTTGATTTTTTCTGCTCAGAACTATATCTTTATTCTTTGGTTTTTAGATAGATTGTATTTCTTGACATGAATTTGTTGAGAACCTAAACTGTTATATTTGTTAACCTAAAAAAAAAAGAGCAATGAGAAAGTTGAAAAGTATTTATGGATTGGTATTATTCGCATCAGTTTTATTGCTGGGTGCATGCCAGACGGAGCCACAATTGATTGAAACGCCACATGATGAAAGGATAAGAGTTGCCGTGCTTGTGGCTGAGGGATTTCACGATGGAGAGGCGTTTATGCCCATAGGCTATCTGGTCAATCAGGGCTTTGATGTTACAGTTATTGGCCCTGAAAGAGGGACCGTTAAAGCTTACAATAGTGATTTTACCATTACCATTGAAAAAGCGGTTGGTGAAGTGTTAGCTACAGATTTTCAGGCACTTGTGCTTCCCGGTGGCAGAGGGCCAGCGGTGCTGAGGGAAAATGATGAAATAATTCATTTTGTCAGCGAATTCTGGCAAACCGGGCGCGTAACTGCTGCAATTTGTCACGGCCCACAGGTGTTAATTTCAGCAAACCTCATGGATGGACGCACCAGTACCGGTATCGGCGGTATAAAGGATGAACTTGAAGAAGCAGGAGTTAATTATGTTGATCAGTCTGTAGTAATTGACGGAAACCTCATTACCTCCAGAATGCCCGATGATTTGTATGATTTTTCGCAGGCCATCGCAGAAGAACTGAAACAACAAGTAGGCCTTACACTCTTAATGAAACAATAACTTTTATTTCACGCACTACCAAAGGCGCCAGCAGAACAAATTTTCTGTTGGCGCCTTTGCCTTTCTGAAAATCAAACTCACCTGATAGTCAGTCTGAAGTGTTAATTGTTTTGCAGGTAATCAGACGATAGGGTATTGGAACCCCTTTTTAGTATTTTACCTCCCGGGTTTTTTCCAGTAACCACTGGTTATCTTCAGGGCTTAGCCTGGGCGACAGGTTTTGAAAAACTTTCTTGTGATACCTGTTGAGCCAGCCCTTCTCCTCCGGAGTAAGCAGATCCAGGTCTATGAGATTTATCTCCATGGGAAACAGGGTAAGGGTTTCAAACTGCAGAAACTTTCCATACTGTGTTTCGATATGGGGAATCACAACGATTAGGTTTTCCAGTCTGATGCCATACTTTCCTTCGGAATAAAACCCTGGTTCATTGCTCTGTAACATGCCTTCCCTCAGGGGATAGCTTACTGCCGGATTGGGTGTGACACCTTGCGGCCCCTCGTGTACATTCAGGAAATATCCCACACCATGTCCTGTGCCATGTCCGTAGTTTTTGCCATGTTGCCATAAGGGAAAGCGTGCCAGGGCATCCAGGTGAAAGCCTTTAGTGCCCTCGGGGAAGTAAGCCATGGAAAGTTTGATAAGCCCTTTCAAAACCAGCGTGTAATCCAGGATCTGTTCGTCTGTGGGCTTGCCAAGGCAGATGGTGCGGGTGATATCGGTTGTTCCATCTACGTATTGCCCCCCGGAGTCCAGTAAAAGTAAACCCTCAGGCTTTAGGGTGTAGGCCGATTCGGGGGTTGCGCTGTAATGAATAATAGCGCCATGGTCCTTGTACCCGGCAATGGTGCCAAAGCTGTTGCCCATATAGCCGGGCTGCTGCTGCCTGAATTCTGTGAGTTTTTCGTCCAGGGTAATTTCCGTAATTTCACCCTTCTCAACATTCTCTTCCAGCCAGCGAAAAAATTTCACCAATGCCACACCATCTTTTACAAGTGCATTGCGTATGTGCTTTATTTCTGTCTCGTCTTTACATGCTTTTAGTTTCGCAGGGATGCTTATGTCATTAACCCTGATGCAATGAGGGGGGATGCCGAGATAAATATGATGCGATGTTTTTACTGAATTCAATGACAGAGAAGAATCCCGGGGAAGAGAGGTAAGGTACTGTGCTATTTCGTCGTAAGGTTTGATTTCCAAACCCTCATCTTCCAGTTTTTCTTTCAAAGAGGGCGCAAGTTTTCGCTGATCTATAAATAATACAGCACTGTTTTGAGAAACAATGGCATAGCTTGTAAAAACCGGATTGTAATCCACATCTGAGCCTCTTAGATTAAACAACCAGGCAATATCGTCGAGAGAAGTAACAAGGTGGTAGTCAAGAGAGGCGTTTTCCATCTCATGGCGCACCAGCGCAATTTTTTCTGTCCTGGATTTTCCTGCATATTTGAGGTCGTGCTCAATTACTTCATTGGGACTTAACGGCGGGCGATCCTGCCAGATTTGTCCCGGCAAATCAAATGCGCAGTTGAATTTTATTCCTTTGGGTGCAAGCTGTTTTTTTAGCATCTCCACCAGCGATTGGGCAAACACCTTGCCGTCTATGCCTACTATCTGGCCTTCATGGAGGTTTTCTCCAAGCCAGTCTATATACTCAGGCGCATGAGGAACTGTGAGTTTTACCAGCCCGATACCTGAACCCTCCAGCTCTTTTTCGGCCTGAATAAAATACCGCGAATCGGTCCATAATCCTGCAAAATCCTGTGTTATTACCACAGTGCCGGCAGAACCGGTAAATCCTGATAACCACTCCCGTGTTTTCCAGTGGTCAGCAATGTATTCGCTTTGATGGGGATCGGTAGGGGGGACTATGTAGGCATCAAAGCCTTTATCTTGCATCAATGAGCGCAATGCGCCAATTTTTTCTGTTGTCATCATAGGTTTATATTGTATTTTGCCAAAGTGCTTTAATTGGAACAGCTAAGGTAAAAGAATTAGAGTAAATTTTTTCCAAACAGATTAGAATTGTTTCCCGCTCACATTTCACTTATCAATGATGGCTGGAACAGGTAATTTTTTACCGGTACATATGCAGGAAACAACTAGTAAACCGTATTAATATTTTTTATTCAGGTTTGCAGAGTGGGGCGATAGTCCTTTCTATTACTGGGTTCACGTAAGAATCCGTTTTACAGATGGGTTTAGGGTGTGTTTTGTCAAATCCTGCTCAAAACAAAATTAATGAGTAATTTTGATCCCATTATGCAACAATCGGTTTTCGTTTCTACCCATGCCCGCGAAGGGCTTTATGATATCACCCGGCAGGTGGAAGAGGTGGTTGTTTCTGCGGGTATCACCACCGGGCTGGTTAATGTTTATGTCAGAGGTGCCACTGCTGGCATCATGATTCAAGAGAACTGGGATGATTCGGTGCAGACCGATGTGGTTACGCTGTTACAAAAGTTAATTCCCAGGGGCGTTTGGCAACACGATACTCAGGATGGGAATGGCGATTCGCATCTGAAAGCGGGCATCGTGGGGCCTCAGGAAACCATCCCTGTTATGAAGGGAGAAATGGCCTTATCTACCTGGCAAAATATCTTTCTTTGTGAGTTTGACGGACCCAGGGATAAAAGAGAGGTGTTAATTACTATCATTTCTCAGGATTGTTGAAAATCCGAAGCGAAATGCAACGAAGAAAAAGGCTGCTGAAATGCCATGATGATAACAAGCGAAAATCCATTGCGAACGCACCTGGATTTTCTTTATGCAAACTGCAAAAACTCTCTTGAGCAAGATTGTAAAGCTTGTAAGCAGAATGCTTGAATTGCAGTACTAATCAAAATCAAAAACATAAATCACTACCCATGAAATTCCAGGATTATAATTTTACGCCCACTTTAAAACAGAATTTAGAAAGCCAGGGATTCCGCAGGCCCACTGATATTCAATTCAAAGCTATTCCCCCCATAATGCGGGGTGAAGATGTGCTTGCCATAGCCCAGACAGGTACAGGCAAAACAGCTGCTTTTGGAATTCCGGTTATTCAAATCCTTTCTACCCGCAAAGTGATTGGGGAGGAGTATGGCATACGATGCCTGGTAATGGTTCCTACCCACGAGCTGGCCATTCAGATTTCAGGGGTGTTCGAACAGCTGATGAAAGGTACGGGCCTCAAAGTAATGGGATTGTATGGTGGAGTGGAGCAAGACCCTCAGATACAAAAACTGCAGAAGGGGATCCAGGTTCTCGTTGCTACACCCGGGCGCATGTTCGACCTGGTAAGTCAGGGGTACCTGTCGCTTAACAGGGTGGAAATGCTCATCCTGGATGAAGCTGACCACATGCTCGAATTGGGTTTCATCAACGACATGCGTCAGTTGATCAAACGCCTTCCCAAAAGAAGACAAACGCTTTTCTTTTCCGCCACCATTAACGAAGCCATCAAAAAACTGGCCTATGAGCTGGTAAGCAATGCGGTGCGGATTCAGATATCTCCCAAAGATCCTGTTTCCAAAAATATTGACCATGCCGTGGCATTTGTAGAGATGGATGACAAACGTTTTTTCCTGGAAAGATTCATACAGCAAAATCCTGAAAGCAAGATCCTTGTTTTCGTGCGCACCAAAGTGAGGGCAGAACGGGTGGCCAAGGCCATGGAAAGAGTTGGTATTTCCACCCAAACCATACATGGAGACAAATTGCAGGATGAACGATCGCAGGTGATGATAAACTTCAGGGAAGGAACAAACAAAATATTGATTGCCACCGATGTGAGTGCCCGCGGAATCGATATCCCCAATGTGGAGTATGTAATCAACTACGACTTGCCTGATGCAACTGAAAATTATGTGCACCGCGTGGGGCGAACCGGAAGGGGAGTGCAAAGGGGGATTGCCATCACTTTCTGCAGTGAGCAGGAAAAAGAACTGCTGGAAGAAATAGAAGGATACCTCGATAAGCCTGTTTCTATTATGGAGGTGAGCCGGGAGGACTATGAGGCAACCATCGACTTTTCTGAAGCCGGGAACCACGACTGGAAAACTTTGCTCAAAGAAAGCGAGGCAGGCCTCTTGGCAACCAAAGGCAAACCCTTTAAGAAAAGAAAAAAATAGATATAACCCTCTGGCATGCCTGCATTACACCCTGCTTCTTGCAAAAGCTGAATGCTCCCATTTGAGTAATCACAATGTGTTCAATTCAATCACAGGGATTTCGTTTCGAAAACAATTTCCTCAATAAACAATCGCAAATGGCAGGCGTTTCTCTTTTGAAACCTGTTTATTATCATCACTATCAAAAAAATCTATTTGCTATGAGTAAGGAAGATTTTAAAAGCAAAATGGAAAAAGGTATTAATGCCTGGGGTAAAGAGCTTGCTGGATTAATGTCCCGCTCGGATAGTATTCCAGATCATAAAAAACAAGGACACCAGCAGGAAGTTGAAGCCCTTGAACGAAAAGTTGAAGAGGCCAAAATCAAAGCAACCGAACTGGATGAATCCCCTGATAACCAATGGGAAGTTCTGAAAGAAGGTTTTATTAAAGCCTGGGATGCCCTGGTGAAAAGATGATACCTTAGCGTTTCATTTTGTTTTGACCAACAGTATTTTACAGGCCTCTCGAAGCAAATATAAGAGCCAGAAGTACCAGAATAATCCCCACCAAATCTGCCGCTCTCCGGATGGATTTGTAAAAAAGTTTTTTGTGTTTTTTCATGATTAGATAATTTCAAAACGTTCGGAATACACCCTTCTCCAATCGATGCCCAAATCCCGGATTGCTAATTCTGCAGCATCCTGCATGGGTTTAGGACCACAGATATAGCTTGCAAAATCACCGGTATTTTCCGGAAGATATTTCCGGAGTAAATCCGGATTGATCATCCCCGTTTCACCCTTCCGGTTTTCAGGCGGATTCTCAAGAACATGTACCAGCTTAAGATTGATTTTCCGGGCAATTTCATCAAGCTCTTCACGAAAAGTAACGCCTTCCCAGTCGGGATTGGCATAAATCAATCCATGATTTATTTAACACAGCGCACCCGATGTGTTAGTTTTAAAGGATTGTATCAAATACCAGTTTCGTGTTTTAATATTATCGTTACTTTTGCAGGTTTGCCAAAAACTTGCCGGGTGTAATTTATAGTATTCATCAAAAACCAAAACTACAATGTGTGGAATAGCCTGTGTTTTCAACATAAAAACCAATCATGAAGTTCTCAGGGGACAAATCCTCGAAATGTCTAAAAAATTGCGCCATCGAGGGCCTGATTGGAGTGGCGTGTTTAGCTGCGACAAGGCCATCCTTGCCCATGAACGTCTCTCCATTGTTGATCCGCAGTCGGGCGGGCAACCTCTGAAGAGTAAGGACGGGAAGCTCATTTTATCGGTAAATGGTGAAATTTATAACCATCGCGAAATCCGCAAAAGAATTGGCGACAATTATGAATTTCTCACCCATTCAGACTGTGAAGTAATTCTGGCACTCTATCGCGAACAGGGGCCCGCATTTATTGAAGAGATGAACGGTATCTTTGGGTTTGCACTCTATGATGTGGAAAATGACAGCTATCTCATTGCCCGTGATCATATTGGTATCATCCCCTTATACATGGGATGGGATCAATATGGCCAGTTCTATGTCAGCTCCGAATTAAAAGCCCTTGAGGGGCAGTGTACCCGCATTCGTGAATTTCCTCCCGGGCATTACATGACAAATCTTGACAGTGAACCTCAAAGATGGTATACAAGAGACTGGATGGATTATGAAAATGTAAAAGACAATCCCACCAGTATCGAAGAATTGAAGAAAGCTCTGGAGGCTGCCGTGCACCGTCAGCTTATGTCGGATGTGCCATACGGGGTATTGCTTTCCGGTGGGCTCGACTCATCCATCATTTCGGCCATTGCCAAACGATATGCTGCCCGCAGGATTGAATCGGAAGATACCCAGACAGCCTGGTGGCCTCAACTGCACTCTTTTGTAATCGGGGTAGAAGGCTCTCCCGACCTTATTGCAGCCAGAAAGGTGGCTGACCATATTGGATCGGTTCACCATGAAATCAAATATACCATCCGTGAAGGGCTGGATGCCATTCGCGATGTGATTTATCATCTGGAAACTTATGATGTTACTACGATAAGGGCCTCAACACCCATGTACCTGCTGGGGCGCGTAATCAAATCCATGGGTATCAAAATGGTGCTTACCGGTGAGGGGGCTGATGAGATTTTCGGCGGGTATTTGTATTTTCACAAAGCTCCCGATGCCCGTGCATTGCATGAAGAGACCCTTCGCAAAATCAGCAAACTGCATCTTTACGATTGCCTCAGGGCCAATAAATCGCTGGCAGCCTGGGGGGTAGAAGGAAGGGTTCCGTTCCTTGACAAGGAATTTATCGATGTGGCCATGCGAATCAACCCCCAGGATAAAATGTCGCAACCCGGACGCATGGAAAAATGGGTGGTACGAAAAGCTTTCGAAGACTACCTCCCTGAAAGTGTTGCCTGGCGACAGAAAGAGCAATTTTCAGATGGAGTAGGATACAGCTGGATCGACACTTTGAAACAACTGGCTCAGGAGAAAGTTACGGATGAACAAATGGCCAGCGCTGGTTTCCGCTTTCCTTTCAATACTCCCATGAACAAAGAGGAGTATATGTACAGGGAAATATTCAGCGGGCATTTCCCTTCAGCTGAAGCAGCCGCATGTGTGCCGTCGGTGCCCTCTATTGCCTGCAGCACAGCCGAGGCACTTGCCTGGGATGTCACATTTGGCAGCAATGCCGACCCTTCGGGACGTGCCGTGGCAGATGTGCATGGAAAGTCAGAGTAAAGGAAAACGTTCAATGTTTCCCTGGTAGGTCTGATGTTATTTATATGTCAAGACATTCCCATGACCCTGAAGAAATGTTCCCGGTAAGTCACTCCAATGGGGATTTTCTTTTCGGCAACAGTTACGTCGTGGCGGTCAATGGCTCCAATTTTGTCAATGGCAACTACAAATGATTTGTGGATTCTTACAAAACGACCCTCCGGCAACAAATCCATTGCTTCTTTCATGCTGAGCAACGACATGATCTTTTTTTCAGCAGTAACAAAGCTCATGTAATTACCGGCTGCCTCAATGTATAAAATCTCATCAATAAAGATCTTCACCTGCTGATGTCCGCTTTTGATAAAAAAACAGGCTCTCTCATCAGGGTTTTCCGGCCTGGCAGGTTGAGCAGCTTTTGTTACTCCGGGTTGTCTGATAGCCGCTGCTTTATTGACGGCTTTGAGAAAGCGTTCGTAGGGAATGGGCTTGAGTAAATAATCTACCGCACTGTAATTATAACTTTCAACGGCAAACTCGCTGTAAGCTGTTGTAAATATCACCAGGGGAGGATTGTGAAGTGTTTTGATAAGTTGCATTCCTGATAATTCAGGCATATTGATGTCGAGGAATAGTAGATCTACTTCTTCCCTGTTGATAAAATCCAGTGCCTTGAAGGGATTGTTAAATTCCGCTGTCAATTCCAGAAAGGGGGTGCGCAAAATGTAATCCTTTATCAGATCCAATGCAAAAGGTTCGTCATCAATCACTACACATTTCATAATGTTTTCAGTCAAGGGTTAATAACAGTTTTACAGTAAACTTGTCCTGCTTGCTCTCGATGTTGAGTTTATGTCGGTGCGGATAAATGATAGAGAGTCGCTTTTGGGTGTTTTTCAGCCCTATTCCTGAGGCTTTCTGGGGGGCTTGCTGCACAGGTGTAAAAACATCATTGCTGATGTTAAACTCCATTTCGCCGTTGTGGAAATTCATGTTGAGCGTAATTTCAGACTCCCTTTCGAGTTTTACTCCATATTTAAAAGCATTTTCAATAAATGAAATAAGAATAAGCGGGGCAATGCGCTGCCCGTTGTAATTGCCCTGTATGGAGAAATTCACGGTAACGGGTAAATCTTTGGAAAACCGCATTTTTTGAAGGGTAATATAATTGCGGATAAATTCAATTTCACGTTCTACCTCAATTTTATTGACATTGCTCTCGTAAAGCATATAACGCATTAAAACTGACAGTTTTCCGATGATATCGGCAGTCTGGTCATCTCCTTTTCGGTTTGCGCTGGAATAGGCCATGTTGAGTACATTGAACAGAAAATGGGGGTTGAGCTGTGTCTTGAGAAAATTCAGCTCGGCGGTTAGTTTTTCTTTCTCCAGCTCCTGCTTCCTCTTTTCTGAAATGAGCCAGTTGCGTGTAAACCCATACCCCAGGGCTACAGAAGCAAATATCAGGTGCACTACTCCATTGGTAACAAACATGGCAGCGAATCCCTCACGACTGTCTGAGTATACCCATACCATAAAATAGTAATCCAGAAATGTTTCCAGTAGTGTGAAGCCTATGAAAATTGCCAGAGTCCACAATGCAAACCTGCTTAATTGCCCCTTGTTGGCATATCGGGGAATCAGCCCAAAGGCTATCGTATAAAAAATTATTGCATTGATAATCGTTCCTGTGGTTACAGGCCAGAAAAGGGTATTGTCTATTTTATTAAAAGGACCGATGGTTCGAATAAAGAGTATGGCAAAGATATACAGACCCACCCAGATGAATAGGTGGATGGTGAATTCCAGAATTTTTCTTTTTCCAAACATGAATGCG
>RECE01000048.1 GCA_007694165.1 Bacteroidota bacterium | reverse complement strand
AACCTTCAGCTCATTTTTAATAACTGACTCGTCAGACGACTACGCTAAAAACCTTCCTTCATGCATTAATGCAGCCGTGCAATGGGTTTTCCTTTCAGAGTTCCTTCAACGAGCCAGGCTATAAACTCAGCAAAAGATTTGATGTCCTGCAGTACAGAAGCATTTTCAAGGGCTTTCATATAGGTATCCCTTTCCTGAACCGGAATCACAGTCCATGGATAGCCCCCTGCAGCAAGCATGGTATTCATCAGGAATCGGCCCATACGACCGTTTCCATCCACGTAAGGGTGAATATATACAAATATAAAATGGCCGAGTACTGCCCGAACCCCTGCGTTTTCTTCTTGTTCCAAAAGCTCAAAAAACGTTTCCATAGCATCTGGAAGTACCTCATAGTTTATGGGAATATGCCTTGAACGGGCTATATATACCTGGTTGTTTCGATATCCGGCCAGATCAGAAGGTTTCAACAAACCTGCACTAACACCGGGGGCAAACATTTCGCGATACCAATGGTTGTGATCGGCATTAACCACCTTTCCTGCATTTTCCCCTGCAAAGATTCTGTGTATGCTGCTTTTTACGGCGTTAAAAGCTTGCCAGTAACCACGGGCCGCAAGCGCATCCCGGTGTTTTTTGTCATCTTCATTCCCATGCACATTCCAATCACCTAACTTTACCCGCTCAATTAATGCAGGGGTAACAGAATATTTTTCAATGGATAAAGAATGATACGCATCTGTGGTATAAATCTCCTCCATCTGTTCCAGGTAAGCTGCCTTATTCGCAGGGATACCTGGTGGTTCTGGCATAATCTGAGCTACTACCGGCCTCATTTTCTCCCATAAGAGTTTTATTCGATGCACATAAGGGGATTTTCCCCGATAAGTAAATGTGCGGACAGGGCGGGTATTGAACGGGTTGGTTTCCCTAACGTCATAACCAGCAGCTTTCATTGTTTCCAGAATATCGTTTGCAGTATTATCATGACCTAAACTCCTGTATGCACCTGCAATGCGTCCGGCAAGCTGAGAATGCCCCCCATCAAGGAGAATCCTTAGCAAACTTTGCAGATTATTCATCATCATTGTAAGGGCAATCTGAAGGGTTTCCTGTTGTCTGTCAAAAATTGACGGGCCCGAATGTATTATAGCTGAAGGCAGGTTTACAATACGCAATCTATTCTTGATTTCTATCTCTGCCCTTTGGGGCAAGGTAGATTTCATAACAAACACGGAAGTGTTAAACAATAAATTTGTGGGAAGATTATTGCCTTTTGTGCTTCTGACAATCAGTTGTTTGGGTACGGTGTAATCGCCGGTATGATGCATTAAGGATTGTTCAGCAGAAATACAATAATCTTCACCATAACGGTCATTGAGGTAACTTGCACAAAAGCCCCAGAAAGAAACATACCACGAAGTGCTGTCCCCTGCCTGTTCATTGGGCGGAACAACAACATACCACCCTTTCACGACATTACGAATAAAACCATTGTCTAACAGCCTTTCACGGTGCACCCGGGTAAGGTCGTCAGCTTTAATGCCCACTATTCCCCTATCCTGAAGTTCTTTTAGTTTTTCAAGAGATTCAGCTAATTTTTGTCCAGGTGTTGCCATTGGATTCCGTATTGTTCTTATTAATTAATGCCGTGGAATTATTATTATTTAATGCTGTGGTAAAGTTATTAAATAACGCCGCACCATCATTATTATTTGATGCTTTTATTTCTTTTATTGCACCTTTTGTTTTTCTGAATCCTATACAAATTGCTACAGTACTATTACCGTACTTTATTCTGATACTTAAACAACTGCGCTTTGTCGCCCTTGCATCTAACGGACTACAAACCTTTATGGCAGGCCCTGAATAAAGGTCTACGCAGCGCTTAGCACATGCCCAAAGACAAGTTTTCTGCCATCCACTCCAGGTTGCCAATAATGACGGTGGTGTAAAAATTCCCTTCTATATCAATAAGCCCTACCGGTTCACCCGGGATTTGTGAAGCCAGGCCGCTGTTGGGATTCCATATCTCATTCTTGTCCTGGGTTTGGACCTGTCCATTGAGATCGAAGTCTGCTGCAAGGTAACCACTCAGCCCGGATTGAGGACCCCAGACCTCATTTTTATCCTGCGTCTGGATTTGTCCGTTGCCATCACCGTCACCCCCAATCATTCCATAAAATCCGTCTTTCAGCTGCTTAAGCCCTGAAGGATTGCCCGTCTTTTCCGGGTTGGTATAGGCCTTGTCTTTGCCTTGGGTGAAGTCCCAGCTGTATATCCCTGCGGATTTATTCAATTCATCTGATGACATAATTGCCAGATGATTCCGATGATAAACAACCACATACAGATTGAACTGGTAAAGCACATCAAAAGTTGGCGGAAGTCCATCGGTGCCCACAACTGAACCATCATAAAGCAATAATGCAGCCCGGCGAGCCACCACACGATCATTGAAAGCCAGCTCCGGCGCAGGTGCATCGCGCAACTCCAACAGCACCCAATCTACCACACCTTCAACTGGTGTTTCAATGGTCTCTGGTCCGGGATAAAACCAAACAGGATTAGAATTACCAAAGTAAGGAAGTGTTGGCGCAAAAGGCTGGGATGTGGGTAATAATCCCATATCACTTAAATGTGTATGCATAAGAGGGGTATCTCCGGGTATATGAGCTCCTTCCAGAATCAGAGTAATCTCGAGTGAAACTTCATTTTTAGAACCGGAGTAGCTGTTCATTAATTCCTGCGCATGCAGGTTAAAGGCCATAAAAAATAAAATGGCACAAAAGGATTGGGCGTAGCATTTGGTTTTCATAATTCACTGGCTTTAAAATTGACACTAAAGTTCTATTGCTGTGATTTTTGTTTTTGCTCAAATCCAATGAGTTTTCAAAAGCTTTAACAACTCTGACAAAGATTCATTGGCAGAAGCTTTATCATTAAGCATCCTGGCGCACTTTCTTATCAATACCGAGGAGGAAATTGTTAACTACTTCAAAAGGGAGGGGATAAACAAATGGATATAAATTACAAAATCCATTAAATTTTCGCTAAATTAAACAATCCTTATATGTTTTATCGTTTTTTTAACCTGCTTTAACGATACTTTCAGCTCTCTTATTTAAATACTGAAATATATGCATTGTAGGACTAACTGCTTGCTTCAGCATGGCAAAGAAAGTTTATTCTTGTCTGGACTCAGTTCTTTATTGCTCACCGGAGCCAGTTCATGACCAAACATACGCAGAACGAGGTTCACCTTATCCATGTTCAGATTGGTTTTTCCCTGCTCAATTTTACGCACCACCGTAAGGGCTAACCCTGCCCGTTCGGCGAAATCTTTCTGGGTATGATTCTCCTCTTTTCTGCGTTCTTTTACAAAAGTTGCCAGATGCTGCAGTACATGTTTTTGCATATATTTTCACGTAAACACACGAAATTATATGCTTACACATACAGTTGGGTATTAAAAAGTGTTTTGGTGTATTGTATTTACCCGGAAGCTTCCGGTTGTTGCGCAAGCCGGAAATTCATGGCGTTTATTTTGGGCGTGAGCTTGTAAATCGGTTTTTGCAACAAGTAGCACCCATAGAATATAACAAACTGCCAATACCCGTATTTTAATTGTTCTTTTCGGGTATTGGCAGTAAACTAAATATACACTTCAACTTCTTATGATAATCCATAAGGAAGCAGCATAAGGCTTGCTCCTATTTTTTGGTAAGCTTTCTGGTAATAATACCTTGCTCTGTAATGATCTGAACAAAATATACTCCAGGGCTCAGGTTTTCAATATTGATGGCGTCATTTTGTTTGTAGCTGTCAATGAAATGACCTGCCGGGTTATACAGCTTTACTTCTTCAATGAAAAGCCAATCCGGAGTTTGAAGATACACCATTCCAGAAGATGGATTGGGGTAAAGGACGACCTGGTCTTGAAGCAAGCCACTTTCAATGCCCACTGGTGCACCAACAGCTTCGCGGTTGGATCTTATTTGTACAGCGGAAAGTTTCGTGCCGCATGGATCCACCTGAATGGCAACATAATACTCATAGCTGTTTTCCTGAACATTTGCCTGGGTGTCGTTATACATAGTATTGGATGCGGGAAGCGTTGCAAGCAGCTCAAACGATCCGTTATTGATTCTCCGGTATATTTCGAAGTTTCCAAAACCAACGCCATGATAGGTGTTCCAGTTTAAATTGATGCTGTTGTTGGCAGCCACATTACTCTGGAGAAGCATGGTAGTGTGTACCGGTGATTGCGGTGCAGTGTTCTGGCAAATATCTGTGGTTCTCACGCTATACCGATAGGTTTGGGTGGTGTTGTTAGATGTTTCATCCAGGAAGGAAGACTCACCCGAAGCAATGGTTCCCATAGAGGTAAAAACATTGGTGCTGGTTTCCCGCAACACCTCATAACTTTCTACATTTTGGCCATCAATGTTGTTGATGTAAACCCTGTTTTTGGTGTAGTCGACCTCATCGCTGGTTACATAACAAAGGGAAGCTACATCCACCTGCATGGTAACCGTAACTGTTTGCAT
>RECE01000051.1 GCA_007694165.1 Bacteroidota bacterium | reverse complement strand
CCCGGAGGAACCTTTGAATTTGAATCTATGCAGCCTCAAACCCAGGTGTATGAATGGGAAACCCTGGTATTCCATTTCCCGGATGCTGATGGTGAATATCCTGTAATCGCCTTTATGCCCGACTTTGAGGATCCGTTGGAACTTGATGAAGACATTATCATTTACTTTGACAACATTAGACTGGGTGGAGAACCCAACGTGTTTGAGGTCACATTCCACGTTGACATTGCCGATGCTGTTATGAACGGCCAGTTATATGGATTTGACCCTGACGAGCACCATATCCTGATCTCGGGAAGCTTGTCAGGCTGGGCAGAACCGGGAACCGATCCGGATCAGGTGATGGAACCCCATGCGGACAACCCGATGGTTTACGTCGCTACTTTCCACCTGGAAGCAGGAACGTACGAGTACAAATACTTCTCTGACTTAATCGGCGAAGGCTGGGATGGTGGCGAATGGGCCGGGGACCCCAACAGGGTTGTAGAGGTCACAAACCATATGGTTGTGGAAGACGTATTTGAAGCAGGTGATCCACCCGCATTTACAGTCACATTTGACATTATAGACAATGAGGGAGAACCTATCGAAAATGCTACCATTATGTTTAACGACATTATCAATGAAATGGGAGATTATACCTTTACTGACATAACAGCAGGCATTTACGAATACATTATAAATGCCCCAGGTTTTATTGAAGTGATTGATGAAGTAGAGGTAACCGAAGAAATGATGATTGAAGTTGTGATGGAGGAGGAAACACAGCCCAATGTGATCGAAACCGAAGATATTTCACTCAAGATCTATCCAAACCCGGTTCGTGGCAATCTGTATATCGAGGCCGATTCAGAAATTAAATCTGTTCAATTGGTTGACATGCTCGGACAGGTGGTTTATTCTTCCGTTGTCAATAACCTGATGTATGAAATGAATATATCAGGTTTAAACAATGGAATCTATCTGGTGCAAATAATGACCCAAAATGGTTTAATTACCCATCGGATACAGGTAGCCAGGTAGCGCTGCATAAAATTCAAGTAAAGAAAAAAGGGAAGGCTGCTTATAAAAATTTGGGGTATTAGATTTGGACTAAACTTCATGCACCAGGCATTCCGGTAAATATTCCGGGGGAATGGGCAATGGGAGTGTTAGTGGTCATTGTTGCGTGCAGCACCGGAATGGATATTCCGCCCCCAACCGACCCCTCCAAATCCTGAAAAAACAGTTATAAAAAACATCTGCATTCCGGCGGATGCTGACTCACCTTTTTCAGGACGCAGGAAGTTTTATTCCGGAGCATTTATGACAGAATATGTGTTTATCAGATGAATTATGATTTATGATTAGTCTGAAAAAAAGCGTATTATAAATAAAAAAAACGCTAACTTTGAATTTGCATACAGGAAGTTTTTAGTAAAAATAGTTGATCAAAAATAATTGAGCTGATAATATTTTCTTATGTCTGTGTGGGTGAATTTGCAATAGCTGACAGTTTTTACACAGTTTGTTTTATTCTTTGAAAGGTTTTTTTAAGTTCTATTGCAAAATATTGGATGGGTTTATTCTTTTCAGACTGTTTAGTACTCATGCAGGTTTTAATTGTGATGTGAGCTAAATATGCCTTTTTGCTCCTAAATGTATACTTTGCCTTTTCCAGGCTGATGACCACGGAATACAACTTTTACTTTTTTCATTGTAACACCTGAATCTCATGTTTGAAGGTCGAAACATTACATACAGGATAATGAAAACCGAGACGAAAATAGTAGTGATATGCATTGTCATAATTATGGTCCTTCTAATCCAGGGCTGCCGTTCAAGGCATGTATTGGTATTTGAACAATCTCCTGATTTTCCTGCTTTTCCCTGGCCTCCCCCACAAGCTTCTGCATTTATGGATGTGACAGAATTAGTGAAGGAATCTCATGAAGAAATCATCCTCCTGGGAGATTTGGACCGGAAATTCAGGCGTGCACTTGACGCGTCAGGCTATGTCGAAAAAAGCTACTTTTATGTGCCAGGGGGCTATGCACTTGTAACCCGGTTAGAACAAATCAATCCTGATGGCACACCAAAGAATCCAGGACGATGGTCTTTAGAACAAGAGATTTTAGAATATTTTTCTTTACGACGATATTTAAGAGCACTTTTCTTTGCGGATCCGGGTTTGTTTCGGGTTGTTGTCTTTATAGTCACACCTCAACCATTTTCTCAATCTGATAAGGTTGTTGAACGCGATGATGCTATGGGCTGGCTTAGTGGTGGGCTAAATGCATTACCCACTTCAGTGAAAAATCAGGAGTTTACTGATGAATTTAAGATTACTGCTCTCATATATCAATTTGAGAAGCGGGAATCCGATGAGCCCAGGCTTTTACCGTCAGCAGCTTTAACAGGTAGAGACCATTTAGCGGGCTCTGGATTTTTATTAATTTTGGAGGGTAGATAATGCAAATTTCATGGGAAAAATCCAAAAGAAGATTAGCAGTACTTTGGTTCAGTGGTGCAGGTTTTGTCTTTGCCATTATGCTGTTTCAAACAATACTCGGGCGCTATGGGGTAGATTCCAGTGATGCGTGGGGTTGGTATCTGCCAACCATTATGCCCACTCTCTCACTCATAATTGGTGTACTTGTAATGGATGCTGTGGGAAAGGGACTGAAAATCCAAACCGTTGACAGATTCTTTTTCAGACTTTCCTTCAGTTTGTCTCTAACCTACTTATTCGTAGTCTCCTTAACAATACTGATGCAGCCCTTCTCTCCTTTATCGGCTGTCGAGCTGATGACGCAGTCAAACTTTTGGTTGGGTCCATTTCAAGGATTGGTCAGTGCCTCTCTGGGTGCATTTTTTATAAAAGGCGCGAAGGAGTAATACATTAGAGCATTCGGCTAACCCACTGTTGCCAGGACACAGGGTTATGCAAAATTGCAACCGGACCAATATGTGCCACTCATACCGGAGTTAACTGTGCTACTTTTTTCCCCCACCAGCTATAATTCCTACCGTATACTCTTTGAAGCCAAACCCTCATTGATTATGGCTGCAAAACAGGCAGATAGTATGGAAATACAACGATTATTATTGTTGAAATCCAAAGGTGAGAGCAATCGTTCTTGCGAAAAGTTACCGGGTATTCACCACAGGGATGAATATACCGGACCATATTGACCCCTCCGAAACCGGAATCATTGAATTAAAAAACATCTGCCATTCCGACGGATGCTGCCTGCTTTTCAGAAACCAGGATTTTTTTGTTATACGAACCGGCCTGGCCAATACATTAGTTACAAATACAAAGGGCATGGAGAACTATTAAATTTTTTCGTATTACCTTATCCTGAAAATGTCCATATAAATGTATAAATTAGCGACTGATTAGCGAAACGTGAATGCAGAGGAGTTGGATGCGGGAACCGGAACAAAGCGTAGCTCATGATAGAAGGGAATACAACTTTACGTCCCACGATCTAATGGACGCACCGAAGAGTTTTGTGAGGGGGTAGGCGGAGCAATCCGTCATCCTATCTCAAATGGTGGCAATCATAAGCAGCAAATGGCAATAACAATTAACAACAATAGCACTATAGAATAGAATTAACATTAATCCGGAAGAAATGCAAATTGATACCACATTTAATGTTTTCACTGATGCAAAAGGCGGGGACCCTGATAGAACAAGTCCGACTCTTCGCAAATACCATAAAATGTTGTGGAGCAAACCTTTACCAAACGGTAAATTATTTGAATTAACTGACAAGAAAAAGGGAGAGTATTTATATCATAATTCAGACCTTGGTGAATATTTTTTGGGAAGTGACGCAATAACACATTCATACAGAAATCATAGATTTAAAAAGTGGCTGACAGGCCAAATACAAGATGATGTAAATGAGCTGTTTGATGCAGGATCAACTATCGGAGCATATACTCTTTTCCCGAACAACAAAGTTGACGGAAAGCATACAATAAATCAAGCACGTGGAGTAAACAGCTTTATTGATGACAGATTTGACCTGACTTTGGAGTGCATCCGGCTTTATTACCTGGGACAACAAAGTCCGCTTTATGACACATTTTTGAGATACAAGAACTTCTTCGACTTGTTCGCTAGTTTTCCAGGCTACATCAACTTCTTTTTACTAAACGACATTGTTGACGAAGGCGGAAATATTAAGTTTTACTTGCCTTTTGACAACTTCAAAACCAAACCGACATTTAATGAAGTAAACGACTATTTGACCTATAAAAATGGAATAATGTACTTCATTAGATTACGAAACAAAAGAATTGAAAGCTATGCAAGAAAGCGGATGCCAGAATAGAGTGACAGCGCATAACGGCACCTGCACAAAAGTGGCGGTTCAGTGGATAATCAAGCTTTGTGCTTCAATCATTTTTTACGCTTGATGAGAGTGTATCGTTTTGAAATCCCCACCTTCGTGCAGCTGTAAAACGATAATGAATAAAGCCGGGCATAGAACCTGAATAGTTACAAATATTTTTAAATGCCAAATTCATTTATTTCTTTAAGAATATGATTAAAACCGATAACATAAAGAATAAATTAAAACTGTT
>RECE01000052.1 GCA_007694165.1 Bacteroidota bacterium | reverse complement strand
CCCAATACCCTCCTGCACCCCACACGATGGAAGCAAAATCGCCTGACACCACATCGCCCGCACCTACAATAAGGCTCACATGCCCTATCGGGTCGGTGGCTGGTGTGTGAGTTTCCACATAAACGGGCCTTCCTTCCTCACTATCTTCCAGAATGGTGACGCGCATACCCACCGCAGTATTGGCCAGGGGCATATCCATTTCATCGGTGATGATGGCCTGGTAGCTGAAGCCCTGGGGAGGCTGGGCTTTTAAGTGAAGAGTGATGAGTGAAAAGTGAAGAGTCAGAAGTATTATAAGTGCAGACTTGTTGATCTTGTATCTTTTGAAGTTTAGTATGATGTTCTTCATGACAATGGGATTTGGTGTTTTTCTTCCTTATTTGTATTAGCGGCGGGGTCACTTTGGAGTGGCCCCGTCGCGACGTGGTCCGTCCGGGGTTGTGACGGGGCGACTGCCAGACACCCCGCCACAAAAACCATTATTTTTTAATGATCTTCAGGGTAGCCGAAAAACCCTTCCTGTAGATTCTCAGCAGCCAGGTGCCATCGGGCAGGTCAGCAAGGAACAGGGTCTCTTGCTCCCCGTTGAAACTTCCCCTCTTTACCAGCCGGCCATTGAGGCTGAGTAATTCCCATGAGTTTTCCAGGGAATTGGGGTTGTCAAGGCGTATGTTGATGTATTGAGAAGCAGGATTGGGGTAAATAGTAAGATCAATGGATTGCTCATTGATGCTGACGGCAACTATTTGCGAAAAATCAAAGCTACCGTCATAGTCGGTCTGTTTCAACCGGTAGTAGGAGATTCCCGGTAACGGCTGCTGGTCTTTAAAGTCATACCTCATTAGTGTATTGCTGTTCCCTGCACCATCCACATAGCCTATGGGCAAAAACTGTAACCCATCCTGGCTGCGTTCAATGGTGAAAAAGTCATTATTGATCTCCGCCGTGGTGTACCAGGTAAGATCAACAGCATGATCAGCGGGGTTGTAAACCGCAGTAAAGCTGAGCAGGGTTATGGGAAGGGGATCAGAAGAACCGGAAAGCAACTGAATAACCCCCTGGCTTGTCACACCTCCTGAACCGGTATTTTTAACATAAAAAGCCTGCCCAATGGCATAACTTGCGCTACCGCCGCTTCCTGAGGAGGTTCCACCGGCAGATGTTGCCGTTTGTAAATACATTTGCTGCGCAGAAGCCATCTGGCCTGCCAAAAGATTTATCAAAATGGACAATATAAGCGTTGCCTTGTTATTCATTTCTCATTGATTTTAATGATACAATCAGGAAAGAGCTTCTTTGCCGGTAATTTTGCTCTTTTCTACCGCGAACCTTTTCCCGTCAAGCAGCAGGCCCTTTCCCTCCTTATAGTTCACAGCTATATTCAGCACCCTCATATCCTCGAAGACCAGGATTAGATGGGCACCATCCTGCTCGTTGTAACCCCACTGCCATTTCCCTTTCTCAGATCTCTCTTCCGCAATAATTGTCGCACCTGCGGAGGTAAAACCCCTTGAGAGGGTCTTGTAGAAGAAAAAGCCTTCTGAGCTGAGGATGATCTCCGTTTTTTCACAGAACCCACGTTCACTATGAAAAGGATCATAACCGCCACGATAGCGGGAATCAACATGCACCAACCGCAAGGTTTGGAATCCGTTTACAAAATCCGGGATATGCATTCTTTTAAACATTTGATTACACTTACCCAAATTTCATCATATAAACCGGGAAATAATTCAGGGTTTGCCATGGAAATAAAAAATGGTGGAAAACCCTGAATGTTTGTTTTTCGGCGAATAACCAATTGGTAATAAGGAAGATTTAGTTTAACTTTAAACAACTGTTTTTTATCGGAGATAGAAGAAGATGTTTTTATTAAGAAAAATATACTCCCATGAGCAAGCATGTTTACGCAACCCTTTGCATCCTGTTGTTAACGGTTTTCATTCAGGGAAAAGCAGATGCACAGACAGAACAACACACCGCCATAGACTCTCTTTTGGATATTGCCTATGAGTTGGAATTTGAGCAGCCATACCAGGCCATTGCCATGTATGAAGAGATAGGAAAAATGGCAGCCGAAGCAGAGGATTGGCTCCGGCAGGGAAGAACCCATAACTTTACCGCCATTGTTTATTTCGAACTTGGGGAATTTGATAAGGCACTCATCCATAACCAAAAGGCCCTTGCCTTGTTCCGGAAGGCAAATTACGACATTGGTATTGCAAGCATCTTTATAAATATTGGCAATATCCGTTTATACACGGGCAATTACAACGAAGCAGTGAGGCAGTATTTTGAAGGAATTGAAATTTACAAGGAACAACAAGACACATTTAGGCTGCTTTTGAGTTATATGAACATTGGAACACTATTCTATCAGAACAGTTACCTCGAAGAGTCACTCAACTATTATTCGGATGCATTGCAATGGGCACGAAGGTATGGAGACCCCACCTGGCAATCAGACCTGCATTACAATACAGGCAACGTGTTTTTCAGGCTAAACCTTATGGATCAATACAGAAACCACCTTGATACCGCCATCCATTTTGCCGAACAATCAGAATATATTTTCGGAAAGGTTAATATTTACAACAGCCTGCTGCGGTATTACCGGCATAATGGGAACGAAAGCGAAGCATTTCGATATACCCATCTGGCCATCGAATCGGCAAAAAGTTATGGCAATCCCTTCAACCTGGCTGAAACCTATAATGCTGCAGGTTCAACCTACCTGATGTTTAACCGTCCCAATGAAGCTTATCCCTTCTTATCTTCCGCACTGGAATTGTCAAGGCAATACAATTACAGGCAAATCCTTTCAGAAACCCTTGCAAACCTGGCAGATTATTACGCTCTTGCGAGCAACTATCAGCAGGCTTTCGTCTATTTAAAGCAGCATAGGCTATTGGCCGACAGCCTTTTTACTATTGAGAAGCAAAAAGAACTACAGGAGCTGGACAGAAAATACCAGTTGGTAAAGAAGGAAAGCGAACTCATAGACCAGCAGCTCACCATAGAATTGAAGGAGCGGGAAATTTACCGGAAAAACCGCATCATAACTTCTTCTTCGGCTTTTATTGCTTTTATTATGATTACCATGTTTCTCACCTACAAAGTGCAGGACAAGAAAAAGAAACTGGTAAACAAGGAACTGGAAAGGTTGAAATCGGAACGTGAAAAAGAAGTGATAAAAGCCCTTCTGGAAGGGGAAGAGAAAGAAAGAACACGTATTGCGCGCGAGCTGCACGATGGTATCAATGGCAACCTTGCAGCCCTTAAACTTAATATGACCTCACTGCAAAATACTTCCTACAACCAACTGATTGATGAAACCATGGAGGAGGTAAGAAACCTGTCGCACAACCTGATGCCGGAAGTGGTTGTGAAATTTGGTCTGAAAGAGGCATTGCAACAGTTTATCAGCCATACAGGACATGGAAAGGGCGTAAGAATCGATTACCGGTTTGTGGGCCACGAATCAGGCATAACTCCGGAAACTGCAATGCATTCTTATCGCATTGTGCAGGAGCTGGTTAACAACAGCCTGAAACATGCAGAAGCCAGTGAGATTACCGTCCAGCTCATTGCAAATGAGGGTGTTTTAAGCATCGCGGTTGAAGATAACGGAAAAGGTTTCGAGATCAGTATGGCCGGCAAACACCCCAAAAACGAGGGCATTGGCCTGTCAAACATAGAAAACAGAATCACCTTCCTTCAGGGAAACTTCGATATCCATTCCTCAACCGATGCAGGTACAAGCATCAATATTGAAATTCCACTTAAAAAGCATCAAAATGATACGACTGGGCATAACAGATGATCACCCGTTATTACTTGAAGGGATCAGGAATATTTTAAAGGATATCCCGAATATCCGGCTTGTGGAGTCCTATGCCACTGCAGGTCAGACACTCCAGTCAAAAACACTGAAGAAAACAGACGTTTTGCTTCTTGATATCAATCTGCCCGATTTAGACGGAATTGCCCTTTGCGGAAAGCTATTAACCCAATGGCCTCACCTTAAAATCATCGGACTTACTTCACATAAACAAACCTCTTTTCTCAAAGGTATGCTAAAGGCCGGAGCAAAGGGATTTCTTATCAAGAATACCCCGGCACAGGAGATTATAGAGGCCATTGAAACTGTGTATAATGGCCAGGAGTACCTGCAGGCAGAAATGAAAGAATTATTGGTGGCCGAAACACTTAAAACCGGGCATCACAACAGCTTTATTCCCAAACTCACCCGCCGCGAGCAGGAGATACTCAAACTGATCACCGATGAACACACCACGCAGGAAATTGCAGACAAATTGTTTCTCAGCCCCAAAACCGTTGAAACACACCGCCAGAACCTGATGCTGAAACTGGAAGCAAAAAACTCCATTGGGCTGGTGAAGATTGCTATGCAGAAGGGGTTGGTTTAAACCTGGCCGGGCAGAAACCATTGTGCAATTCTTACAGTTAAAAAGTTTAATACCATACCGTTCGAAATATCTGAAATAACCAAAGAAGGTAAATATTTATAATCAATATAGCATGGTAAACCGTTATTTGCTTTTCAGGGTATTTATGGCAATTGTAGCCGTATACA
>RECE01000053.1 GCA_007694165.1 Bacteroidota bacterium | reverse complement strand
TGTCGGCAAGAAAACTCATGTTTTTTGAGTGTGCTTGATAAGAAAGCGTCAAGTGCAAGGCATGCGATGGCTGAAAAATCTTCGTAAATGACTGTTTTGAAGACAAGCATAACGCAGCAATTGGCGTTTTCTTGCAAGCACTAAATAATGCCACAATATTCCTGAATATATGGCATTCAATACTTACCATAGGGTAAAAAAGGATGCTATCGAATGTTTTTTCTGATCCGGCTAAAGCTCTGGGGTGTAATACCCAGGTAGGATGCCAGAAGCTGCTGCGACACCCTTTGGGCAATGTCGGGCCTTTGCGACAGAAGTTCGAGATATCGCTGCCCGGCGGTTTTGGTAAGCAGATCTGTTTGTTGCTTCTGCTTGTTGATAAAGCTTGATTCGGCCGTCACCCTCATAAGAATATTGCCCATTTCTTCCTGACCCAGTTTCAGGTAATTTTCGCGGGAAATCCTTAATAATGTCGATTTTTCGAGGGTTTCGGTGCATAAGGGTGTTTCTTGCCCCGTAAGCAACGACATGTAATCGGCAAAGAATTGATTTTCGAAAGCAAAATCAAGGCATACATAATTGTTTTCTTTCCATAAAAACACACCAATGCTTCCCTGTACGATAAAATAGAAATTTCGCTCACTTACCTGAGCTTCCTTCCGAACATAGCCTTTAGGAAATTCAACCATTTCACAAAATTTAGCGAAACTCTCCCAGGCTTCTATGGGAGCAGGAAAGATGAAGTCGAAGGCATTTTTTAATATCTGCGCTGTATTCATACATGATAGGGTGTATTTCAGTTTGCTTCATTACATCCCCATCAGTCTGGTTAAAGCAATAATCGAAAGCGGGCCAACGAAAAACACACCAAAGATGTAAACAAACACATACACCTTTCTTCGTTGAGCGAGTGAAGAAAGGTTTTCAGCTATAAAAACAGGTATATCTCGTAAAAAAGGGATGGAATAAATAAGAATGATAGCAAAAAGATTAAAGAAAAGATGCACCAGTGCTATCTGCAAAGCCAACACAGCCAAAGGGCCGGTAACCGAAACTGCAGCCAAAAGGGCGGTAACGGTGGTTCCCAGGTTGCCGCCCAGTGTGAATGGATAGACCTGTCTTAGTGTAAAAATACCATTTCCTGCCATGGGGACGATCAGCGCAGTTGTAGTGGACGAAGATTGTACCAGGATGGTTATAATACCTCCTGCGCCTATCCCGGAAATAGGGCCTCTGCCTATGGTACGGTGCATAATTTGAAGGGCACGACCAACCATGACCTTTTTTAGTACCTTGCCAATGGATTTAATGACAAACAAAATCAATAGTATCCCGGCAAAAATCATAAATATGCCACTCCATGCCCCGGGAATATAGCTTGCGAAGGTGGCAAAAGCTTCAGTAGCCGGTTTAACAATAAAACCTATGGGATTAAAACCAGGAACATCTGCTGTTGCTCCCACCCTGAAAAAAGTGGCGAAAAAGCCGGAAACTCTTTCCAGGGGACTAAAAAGCAACTCAACAGGCAACAATATAGCCACAGCAAGCAGGTTAAAACTGTCATGAACAGTTGCAGCAGAAAATGCCCTTTTGAATTCATCTCCATTTCGAATATGCCCCAGACTTACAATGGTACTGGTAAGCGAAGTACCTACATTTGCACCCATGATCATAGGAATGGCAATGCTTAATGGCATACCCCCTGCAACCAATCCCACTATAATAGAAGTTACCGTACTGGAGCTCTGGATAGATGCTGTAGCAACTATTCCAATAATCAACGCAACAACCGGATTGGATGCAAAATTAAATAATTGTACAGCATGTCCACCTGTTGCGATCTTAAATCCATCGCCGATAATTCCCACAGCCACCAGCAAGGCATAAATGAGAATAATTACCAAAAACCATCTTTGCAAGTTAGATTGGGTATGGTTATAATTCACTGATTCACTGGCAATGGTTGGCATCATTTATAATTTAGATAAGTAACCAAAGTTATATACGCCAACCAGAACTGCCAACGAAACAAGGTTATGATTTTGTGAACATTATATTAACATAACATTAAGGATATTCAAAGAGTAAGCTTTGCGAGACTCTTTGAATCTTGTTCTTTAATACCTTAGAAAGTGTGGATTGGTTGCAGTCAGCTTTTCAGGTTAAAACCCTTCCTTAAATTGAATCTACTCCGAAAAGTATATTTTGTGATATTTAGCAGAAAACCTGATTTTCAATGCCCAGAAATTCAACAAGTTGTGAGCTTACAGCAGCTGCGGGTTCGGAGGTGATGTATGGTATTTTTCGGAGCAGGCTCAAACACATAATATGATGCCTCATAATTAAACTTATCGTTTTTTTAAACAAACGTTAACCTTCTGTTAATCTCTCAGACATACTTTTGTTGAAAATTACACTTTTTCAATGCGCCGGACTTCAATGCATTGTAAATCAAATAAATCTTACATCCCTATCAACAGATTTTCAATCAATTAACGAAAAATTTATTAACATTATTTAAACTTTTTAAAAATGAAAAAAAATTACTCTTTAAGAACTTCAAAACTTTGCATTTTTGTTCTATCAACCTTGTTTACTCTAAATACTTTGGCATCCAATGCCTTAGATACAAGGGACTCCGGTATAGAGACAGATAATGAGTTGATAGCCACCGGCGGAGTTACCGGACGTATTTCAGATGCTACCACGGGGGAATACCTTCCGGGGGCAACAGTAGTTATCAAGGGTACAAGAATTGGCACAGCTACTGACATTTATGGTTCTTTCAGGCTTCAGGGTATTCCGGCAGGAAAGCAAACCATTGTAGTTTCCTACCTGGGGTTTGAGACCCTGGAACAAGAGATAGAAATAGTGGAGGGAAGAAGTTCTTCCTTTAGTGCAACTTTGCAGGAAAGTTTTTCAACCTTGGGTGAAGTAGTAATTACAGGCATAATGCGCGGCCAGTCACGTGCTTTTAACCAGCAGAAAGAAGGAGAAAATGTAAGAAACATAGTCTCCTCTGAACAAATTGAGCGTTTCCCCGATAACAATATTACAGAAGCTGTAAAACGCATACCTGGTGTATCCACCGAACCTTTGCGTGGTGAAGCAGCAGCTATTATGATACGAGGGTTGCCGGCAAGTTTTCATACGGTTACCATTAACAATCAACGGGTGGCATCAACCGGTGCAACAGACAGGGCTACCAATACAGCTATCCTGAATACAGATATGGTCTCAGCCATTGAAGTAAGCAAAACCATTACCCCTGATATGGATGCCGATGCGTTGAGTGGTTCCATCAACCTTGTTACCCGCAGACCAGTGGGCGACAGCCGAATATTTAACGTTACCGCAGGTTCGGGTTACAACAACATGTCGGGCCGGCCGCAATGGATTGGTTCAGCCACTTATGGAGAACGTCAGGGTAAGATTGACTGGGTTGTAAACGGAAACTTCCAGAAAGACAACCGGGCTACCGAAGATATTCGCCATGACTGGGGTGTGCAGGATTTTGGCAACGGCAATCAAGATGTTCTGGCAGGCCTAAGACCTTCATTTTATGAAACCGAAAGACAAAGAATGGGCTTTTCAGGCCAGTTGGAATATGCCATTTCCGACCGTTCTTCGCTTTATTTTATGGGAAACTTCAACAACTACGATGAGTATGAAATACGTAACGATGCCCGCCATGGAATTAGCAACGGTGATTATGAATCCCCTACTCTTGCTACAGGTGCAAGATATGAAAAAGTAATAAGGGAATACAATCGACTTACTGACCTTTATTCACTCAATGCCGGCGGTAAACACGACCTGGGTATTGCAACCCTTGACTATAATGTAGGCTACTCCTTTGGTAGTTTTAATGTACCACTGCGCGAATATTATGCTTTCCGTCATTCGGATAAGCCCGACTATTCATTGGATATTTCCGACAGGGAGTTTGGCCAGATACAGATTGTCAATGGATTTAATCCCAATGAATATGACAAGATGCGTTTCCGCTATTACGAGCGCAGGAGAGATGATGTGAAGGACAACGATCTTTTTTCAACTGTAAACCTTCAGATTCCCTATTCTTTGGGCGATAACAATGCTTTTATCCAAGTGGGTGGAAAATACTGGCTCAAAAGCAAATCAAGAGAAATGCTTGAGCAACGCTGGACATCCTTTAACGGAGAAGAAAATCTTACCATGGCACAATTTGCCACCGACAATGACCGCAATATGATTGGAGGCCGCTATTGGCTTGGAGGATCCATCGACTGGGAAGCCGGAAAGGAATTTTTCAACACCAATGAAGCCTTGTTTGGCCTCGACGAAGACCGCATGCGCGAAAGGTCAGATCCCAACAATTACACCGCTAATGAAACAGTACTGGCAGCATATGCCCTTACCGATATTACTTTTGGCAATCTTCATGTAAACGCAGGGGTACGTATGGAACAGGTGATCAACAGTTATGAAGGAAACCGCGTTATTTTTGATGACAACGGAAATTACAGTGCTACACAAGCCATCAAAGCCGATGATCAGAACTACATCAATTTTTTCCCTATGGTGAACCTGAAATACCAGATTGACCGCATGTCGAATCTTCGCTTTGCATGGA
>RECE01000054.1 GCA_007694165.1 Bacteroidota bacterium | reverse complement strand
TCACCTCGAACGTAGTGAGAGGTCTATCTTCAACAATTTTGAATTTTAAAATTTTGCCGGACACTAATGAATCCGAAACATGAAACACTCCCTTTTCCTGGTCCCTGCCTTATTTTGGATATTCGTTACCGTTAACGCACCGGCTCAAAGCATTGTGATTAACGAATTCATGGCATCCAATGCATCCACTATTGCGGATGAGGACGGTGATTACGAAGACTGGATTGAACTGCATAACTATGGCAATGAAGCCATAAACCTGGAAGGATGGAGTTTATCAGATAATTACGATCTCCCCGGCAAATGGATTTTCCCCGATATTACCATTGACCCGGGTGCGTTTTTGATCGTATGGGCCTCCGGTAAAGACAGAAAAGAGGCAGAGTTGCACACCAATTTCAGCATCAGCAGCCAGGGCGAGGAACTGATTCTTGTAAATGCCAACGGAAACTGGATAGATGACATAATGCCGGTATTCGTTCCCACGGATATTTCTTATGGAAGATTTCCTGATGGTACCGGACTCTTTTATTATTTCCCTGCACCCACACCGGGAATGGCAAATGCAAACGATGGATTTGAAGACCTGCTTCCTCCGCCGGTTTTTTCTCATGCTTCCGGCTTTTATACCGAATCTTTCTACCTTAAAGTGCATCATTCTGACCCCGAAGCAATCATACGCTATACCCTGGATGGATCCCTTCCTGATGCAGGATCCGAAATTTTCCCTGACTCCCTGTTGATCTACAACAGAAAAAATGATCCTGATCAGATTTCTGCCATACCAACTACCCCTCCCGGTCACCCCGAATCGTTTATGTGGTTTGCTCCGATGGATACTGTTTTTAAGGGTACTGTTGTTCGTATTAAAGCTTTCCGATCGGGTGCGATAAGTCCTTTTACCCCTACACATAGTTATTGGGTAGATGAAGAAATTTTTAACCGGTATTCCCTGCCCGTCATTTCCATAGCTATGGATCAGGAAGATCTGTTTGGCACCGAAGGTCTGTTTACAAATCCAACGATGACAGGGCCTGAATGGGAGCGCGAAATGCATATTGAGTTTTTTGAATCCAATGGCATCCAGGGGTTTAACACCGATGCAGGGATAAGGTTACACGGGGGAATTTCAAGACAGTTTGCCCTTAAAAGCCTCAGGATTTACTTCCGCAACAGATATGGCGACAGTCATGTTGAATATCCCGTTTTCCCTGATCAGCAAATGAACCGGCATGAGCGTCTTATCTTACGCAATGCCGGTTCCGACTGGCATCACACATATTTTCGCGATGCTTTTGCGCAAAGTATCCTGAGAGGGTTTACAGATGTGGAGTATCAGGCTTACAGACCTTCCGTTGTATTTCTTAACAGCGAGTACTGGGGCATTTTAAACATACGGGAAAGATTTGACAACAACTACATCAAAAATCATTACGGCCACACCGATATCGATTTGCTGGAAAATACCGGTAGCGTAAAATATGGTACCAATACCCACTACCTGAACCTGATTGCATTTCTCCAGGAGAACAGCCTGGAAGATCCGGCCAACTATGATTACGTGAAAACCCAGATGGAGGTAGATGATTTTCGCGATTATCATATCCTGCAGGTATTCTCTATGAATACCGATCAGCCGGGGAAAAACGCAGATTTCTGGCGTCCGCAAACACCTGAGGGTAGATGGAGATGGATGTGGTATGACTTTGATGACAGTTTCAGGTACGGGTATTATAACCATTACGACCGCAACGGACTCATCTATTGTACGGGGTTAAACTCCATCAGTGCCACAACCGTCAACCCCGTCACGCCCCCTCCTGACTGGGCCCCCAATGGCCCTTTACAAACTTTCCCCTTACGGGCTCTTTTGGGCAGTCCCGCATTTAGGGAAAGTTTTATAACACGATTTGCCGATTTACTCAATACCGCTTTCCAACCCCTTCATATCAACGATATCGTTGATACATTTGATGCCAGGGTTGGGCCTTACCTCAATGAACATTACAGGAGATGGCACCGCCCCACACCTGCATTGTATTCGGAACACGTGCAGCATCTGCGCGATTTTGCAGCGCTCAGGGCAACGTATATGCGAAACCATATGGTGGATTTCTTTGAACTTGACGGAAACTACAACCTTAACTTAGATGTAGCCTCCGGAAATGGCATCATAAGGGTAAATTCTATTGAAGTAAAGCAAGGGGGTCTTGCTATTCCCGACCCCGCGTTTCCATGGAATGGGGTCTATTTTAACGGGCTGCCCATTGAGATTGAGGCTTTACCCTTGCCCGGATATCGGTTTAGCCACTGGGAAGGGTCCGTTAACACCGAGAATCCTGTTATCAGCCTTGTTCCGGATACCGATATCGCTCTTACAGCCCATTTCGTTGCTCATTTCCAACCCGAGCTCATCTCTTTCTGGTACTTCAATACGGATCTGCCAAACGACACTCCCCTGGAACAAATTTCACCATGGTTTACCCTGAACCCAAACAGTTCCCTTTATTATCATTCATGCCTGGACGGGTATCCGTTCTCCAGTGGTCATCCCTTATGGAGAAAGGCTTCCATGGAAAGACGAAACAGTCCTACTCCCATAAACTATCTTCCGGAAGGAAACAACAACATCCCTTTCCCTGCATCTGACATGAGAGGGATACAAATCAGGCAGCCATTAGCCGATAACGGCAAGACAAACCAGCTGTATTTTCACCTGCCTACATCGGGGTTCAGGGATATTGTTTTCAGCTTTGCAGCCAAAGACGAGGGCGCAGCGGAAAATATCACCCTGGAGTATGCCCTGGATCATAGCCATGAAAACTGGATTCAGATACAGTTGTCGGATTTCGAGAGCAAACTCGAAAATTATTACAAATTATTTTCTGCCGATTTTTCGGGCATTCCCGAAGTGGAAAACAATGAGGAATTCACATTAAGGATATCCTTTGAAGGGGAAAACCTGGAAGAAGACCAGGGAAACCGGGTTGTGTTTAACAATTTCAGCCTACATGGAGTACTTTTGGAAACTTTGGTGCAGGAAACAGACTACACAAATCAACGTCTTACCTTCTATCCGAACCCTGCTGAAAATGGCATAATTTATCTCACTGACTTTATGGATATAATGCTTTACGATACAAACGGGCGCCTGGTAAGAAATTTCGTCCATACCCGGCAGGTTTCGTTAGAGGGGCTTTCTCCGGGCATTTACATACTAAGGAATACCGCGGGCCAGAGCGGCAAAGTGGTTGTGCCGTTGCAGTGATGGCGGAGCAGGTTGTGCCACGATGACAGGGTGACCCTGTTCTTTCTGCAATACCCAATAAAAGGATTATTGCAATGTGGGAATGCGGGTGTTGTAACCAATTGTAAAACAAACGATTTGCGCATCAATCCCAAAATAACTATTTTTGTATTGCTAATAAGAAACTGATGAATAAGATATTAATGGACAATATTGAAAACCTGAAAGCATTGTGTATGCAATACAATGTGAAATCACTATACGCTTTTGGTTCTGTATGCACAGAAAATTTCAATAAAAACAGTGATATTGACTTATTAGTTTCATTCAAACCAATGGACTACGGAGATTATGCCGATACTTATTTTGAGCTAATTGAAGAGTTTGAAAAAATCCTTAAGCGCCCAGTTGACTTGGTTACAGATAAATCTTTAGGGAATCCATATTTTATTGAATCAATAAATCAAACCAAGACACCCATATATGAAGCTTGAAGTAAAAAAAATATCTTTTTGATATTAAAGAATCAATTGACTCAATTGAGAATTATCTTGGAGAAAAAAGGGATTTCAATGTTTATATTTCTAACAAAATGCTCCGTAGAGCTATAGAAAGAGAATTTGAAATTATCGGGGAAGCGATGAAACGAATTGAAAAGATTGACTCAACAATTAGCATTTCAAGTAAAAAACAAATTATAAGTATGCGGAATCGAGTAATTCATGGTTATGACAAAATTGATAATGAAATAGTGTGGGGAACAATTGTGCGACACCTTCCAAAACTAAAAGAAGAAATTGAATCTTTACTAAGCTAAATAACAACTGATTACAAAATGCAGAGTGCATAAAATAGAAATAAATTGTATATTAGCAAGATGATTACAGAAAGCAAAATATCCGAAATTGTGAAGAAGATTGCTACTGGATACAATCCTGAAAAAATCATTCTTTTTGGTTCTTATGCCAGCGGAACAGCTGCAGAAGATAGTGATATTGATATTTTTGTTATCAAGGACAGTGAACTACCCCGCCCTGAGAGAACAATCCAATTGAGAAGAATGCTATTTGGGTCTCAAGTACCAATGGATTTAATCGTTTATACGCCCAATGAAGTAGAAAGTGAGAAGGATGAAAAATACAGTTTTGTTTATGAAGTTTTAAACTCCGGAAAAACAGTGTATGAGCGACAAAACGATTGATATGGTAAAACAATGGATTGTTAAAGGAGACCATGACTTAGGGACAGCCAAAGTAACCTATTTACATATTCCAGAATATCTTGATACTGTGACGTTTCATTGCCAGCAAGCAGTGGAGAAGTATTTAAAATCTTACCTGATTTTCAAATCAATAACTTTTCGATTTTCACATG
>RECE01000348.1 GCA_007694165.1 Bacteroidota bacterium | reverse complement strand
AGGCTCCGGGTTTCTCTTTGGTTTTTGGATAAACAGGGCCATACAGGATTTACAGGTTCAGTTATTTAACTATCTCTATAAAGTTCTTCGTGAACCGGGATCCAGAGCCGGATGTTGCATCCTGCTCTCCGGAGGTTCCCGATTCTGCCTATTTCAGCACATGGGCGGCAATCACCATTTTCTGCACCTCAGAAGTACCTTCGTAGATTTCCGTGATTTTGGCATCGCGCAACATTCTTTCCACAGGATATTCGCGTGTATAACCATATCCACCATGCAACTGGATGGCCTTGCTGGCCACTTCCATGGCTACCTCGGAAGCATAAAGCTTGGCCATGGCCGCATCGGAAGAGTATTTCTCTCCCTGGTCTTTCTTGAAAGCAGCAGAACACACCAAAAACCTGGCGGCACTGATACGGGTTTGCATGTCGGCAATTTGAAACTGTGTGTTCTGAAAAGCAGAAAGGGGCTTGCCAAACTGTTTGCGCTCCTTGATATATTTCACGGTTTCGTTCAGCGCTCCCTGCGCAATTCCCAATGCCTGGGCAGCAATACCTATGCGTCCGCCATCGAGAGTTTTCATGGCAATACCAAACCCTTTGCCCACTTTTCCCAGCATATTTTCTTTGGGAATTACACAGTTTTCAAAGATCAACTCCGAGGTGGCGCTACCGCGAATACCCATTTTCTTTTCTTTCTTGCCAAAAGTAAAACCGGGAGTCCCTTTTTCAATGATAAAGGTTGTAATGCCTTTTACACCCTGGGATTTGTCGGTCATGGCAAAAATGATATACACATGGGCATATTCAGCATTAGTGATGAATATTTTTGAGCCGTTGATGATGTAATTGTCTCCGTCTTCAACAGCGGTAGTTTGCTGTGCCGAGGCATCGGTACCGGCATTGGGCTCGGTAAGCCCAAAAGCTCCCAGCCATTCGCCTGATGCCAGGCGGGGAAGGTATTTCTCTTTCTGTTCAGGGGTGCCGTTTTCCAGGATGGGGGCAATACACAAAGAAGTGTGCGCAGAAACAATTACGCCGGTGGTGGCACATGCCGTTGACAATTCTTCAACCGCCCGGGCATACATAAGATTGTTGCCTCCTGCACCACCATATTCGGCAGGTACGGGGATGCCCAGTAAGCCAATATGGGCCATTTTTTTTACGGTTTCTTCAGGAAAACGCTCCAGCTCGTCTACTTCTGCAGCAAGGGGTTTCACTTCTTTCTCTGTAAAAACCCTGATCATTTGCTCAAAAAGTATTTGTTCTTTAGTTTGATGAAAGTTCATAAGTCCTTGTTGTTGTGTGTGTATCAATCAAATAATAATCTACATAAATGGGTAAGCAGTTTTTCTCCTGCCGCACCGCATCTGGCATACGGTGCGACAAGGGAAAAATTAACTCCAGATAACATCATCAGAGGGCACTTCTATTTTAGAAGACAGGGATGCAACACGTGTAATGTTCAGAAGGTGTTTATAGGTAAAGTTTTCGGAGATAGAGTTGTTGCCCCAGGATCCACAGCCCAGTGTATTTGTGAATGGCAGTCCGTTCTGGATGTTTCCACCGGCGGTAGTGGCACAGGGAGCATTTACAATAAACCGTGACACAGAAATACTGCTTCCTGCTTTAAGGATATTCTCCTGGTTGTTGGAGTGAATGCCCGCTGTATGTCCGTTGCCTTCCATCTGGAGGTTGATCCTGGCAATAGAGATGGCCTCGTCAAGGGTTTGATAAGGGAAGGCCGCCAACACAGGACACATCTTTTCCTTGCATACAATGTCGTCAGGTCCGATTCCGTGAGCATTTACAATCAATGCCCGGGTGTTTTCAGGCACCTGAATTCCAGCCATACCGGCAATATGAAGAGCCGATTTGCCCACAGCTTCTCTTCTCATATGCCCGTCTTCAAAAATGGCATTAACCAGATCTGCTTTTCGGGAGTCGTCCACCAGGAAAGCACCATTTTTCTCAAATGCAGCCATCACAATATCGCGGTCTTCTTTATGATAAATAAAGCTTTGCTCTCCCGAGCAGATGATACCGTTATCGAAGGTGCGGCCAATGACAATTTTGCGTGCGGCATCCTCAAAGTCAATATCTCTGTCGAGAATCACCTGCACGTTGCCGGCTCCCACACCGTAGGAGGGTTTGCCTGAAGAGTAGGCTGATTTTACCATGTTCATGCCACCGGTTGCCACCACTACATCACAGTTCTGCATCAATTCCCGCGTGAGTTCAACGGAAGGCTCTTCAATAACCTGCACCAGACCTTCGGGCACATTGTATCTGGCTATGGCCTCATTGATCATATGCACGGTAAGGGATGAGCACTTTTTAGCTTTGGGGTGGGGTGCTATAATGATAGCATTTTTTGTTTTCAGTGCAAACATGATTTTCGACATGGGAGTAACCACCGGGTTGGTCATGGGGGTGATACCTGCAACTACCCCAATAGGCTTTGCAATTTCCATCAGGTTGCTAATGGGATCATGGCTGATAACCCCCATGGAAGGTTTATTGCGCAGATCAAACCATACCCCTTTTGATTTTCCTTTGCACTTGGCTACTTTGTCTTCGTAAACGCCCATATCGGTCTCTTCCACAGCGAGCCTGGAAAGGAGTTCGGCATTGTCGTACACAGTGCGGGCTACAGTTTTTACAATGGTATCAACCTGGCACTGGCTAAAATTTACTTCAAATTGAATCTGGGCAATCCGCGCCCTCATCATTAAATCAGCTATATTCATGGCGGTATATATTATTGTTTTACAATGTTTAGTTAGTATAGGGATTGAAAAATGGATGTTATTTCATCTTTCGACAATTCCTCATAGTTATTGGCAAGCAATCTGCCCTGTTTTTGCAGTACACCCTCAGCAAACTCTTCGCACTCTCTTTCTTTCATGCCATATGCACGTAGTTTCTTTTTAGAAAGCAATTTGCCAAGGAGGGCATCGAGGGCACAATACACCTCACCGGCAGGCACCTCCAGGATTCGGGCCATAAATTCATTGAGTTCACAAATGACTCCCCCGGGATTTTTCTCCTGGTATTTTTCGAATACGGCAGTAAAAAACTGGTAATTGGCTTCTCCATGAGGCACATGGTAAGTGCCTCCCAGCGGATAAGAAAGGGCGTGCACTGCTCCTACTCCTGCATTGCCAAAGGAGATGCCGGCAAAGTTGCTGGCTACCAGCATATCTTCCAGTCGCTCCATCCGGTATTCTTCCCCGTTTTGGGCTATCTTCATAAATACATCCAGAATAATTTCGATGGAGGCCTTGCTGTATATGCGGGTGTAGATGTTGGCTTTAGGCGAAACGTAGCTCTCAACGGCATGAATGAGTGCATCAATAGCACTGGCAGCATAAAACCTGAAAGGCAAGCCTTTGAGAAACTCCGGAATGATTACCGCATGGTCGGGCATCAGGGCTTCATCGGCCAGGCCCATCTTGGTTTGCTTACTTTTAAGCTCGGCGATGGTAATGTTGGTTACTTCGCTTCCTGTGCCGCAGGTAGTAGGGATTACCACCAGCTGCTTTTCCTTTTCAATGGGGATGGTTCTTTCAAAGGCATCCACTACATTGTTGAGATTTTTGAGCACAAACAATTTGGCAATATCAATTACGGTTCCTCCGCCAATGGCAACCACGCGGTTGTAATCCAGTTTTTTCACATCAGCCAGGATGGCATTCATCATCTCGTCGGAGGGTTCTCCTTGTCCGTACTTCTCCTGGAAGATGAAGTGGCAGGGCAGTTCAAGTCCGTTCATAAAGGGTTCTGCCAGGAATTCGTTGGTGATGATCAGGTCTTTTTCCGACAGCGCAAATTCGGCAGCGAATTGTGCAAAGGTGTCGAACCTGCTGATTTGGGTTTTTAGCTTAAACAGTTGCATTGCTGAGTTCCTCCTTATTGATATAGTGATTTTTTACGTGAAATCTTTTTTCTGTGGCCAGGCCCAGTTCCTCCCTGAAGTTGGGGTGGGCAATTTCGATGAGGCTTTCGGCCCTTTGCCTGAGGGTTTTTCCCCATAATTGAGCTATGCCAAATTCGGTGACCACATACCTTACATCGTTGCGTGATGTGGTTACGGCAGCACCTTGCCCAAGAAAGGGCACAATACGTGAAACCTTGCCACCGGCTGCTGTGGAAGGCATGGCCATGACAGAGATGCCATCGCGTGCCATGCATGCACCCCTTACGTAATCAACTTGTCCGCCAACACCACTTATTTGCCTGGTACCGATAGATTCGGATACTACCTGCCCCATCAGGTCAATTTCCACACAGGAGTTGATAGACACCATTTTGTAATTGCGCGAGATGATATAGGGGTCATTTACATAATCGGCAGGATACATGATAACATCGGGGTTGTTGTTGACAAAATCATACAAACGCCGGCTCCCCATGAGGAATGTAGCCACCAGTTTGCCTTTGTGAAGGGTCTTCTTTTCACCGGTTATCACTCCTTTTTCCACCAGTTCTACTACCCCGTCAGAAAACATTTCTGTGTGAATACCCAGTTGTTTTTTATTGTTCAGAGACTTTAGCACCGCATCCGGGATGGAACCAATTCCCAGCTGAAGGGTTGAGCCGTCTTCCACAAGACTTGCGCAATGGCGCCCGATTTCCAGCTCTGTTTCACCCATACGGGCAGCGGGCAATTCATACAAAGGATTGGAGGTTTCGATGATATAGTCAATATCGGATATATGCATGAAATTGTCTCCACCGATGTAGGGCATCTGATCATTGATTTCAGCGATGACAATTTTGGCCGCATGGGCAGCGGGTTTGGTATAGTCAGTAGAAACTCCGAAGCTGCAAAATCCCTCCATGTTGGGCAGAGAAAGCTGCACGATGGCTACATCGGGATGCAGGGGTCCGTGCGTGAACAGGCTGGGAATCTCATGGAAAAAGCAAGGGGTATAATCGGCCCGGTTTTCCTCGATGGCTTTGCGGGCATTGCCCCCTACGAATACAGCATTGTGGCGGAAGTGGCCATGCATCTCGGGAAACATATAGGCTCCCTCGCCCAGGCAATACATGTGGGCAATTTCCACATTGTGGTAGTTTTCTTTATGGGCCACCAATGCCTGAACGGTATCCACCGGCACAGCAGCGGCATGCCCCAGCACTACGCGATCGTTGCTTTTGATAGCCCGGATGGCTTGCTCCGGTGTGCTGAGTTTGGTTTTATATAAGTCTCTCCAGTTCATATGACAGTATTTTTTTTGAAACGTTCAGGATATACCCCGGGAGGGGGGAAACAGGTTTTCCGAATGGCATAAGAAAGCCTGCTTCCTGATGGTTGATATAAATAATGGGGATTATTTTATTTTTCTTCCTCTTGCGGCTTGATGCGGGCCAGGTTGCGGGCAAAGCTTTTTTTCTCTTCTATATTGCTCTGGCGCGCAATCATTATTCGCTGGGCCTGAGGCGAACCGGCACCGTGCATGGATTCTGTTCTGTATCCAACCGCAGCAGTTCCCAGTGTAATGTTTTCGATGAGTCGCAGTACCCTCATACGGTCTTCTGTTTTTACACTATTCACCCCTTTGAGGTATTTATCAATGTAGGGCCCGATTTTTTCATTTTTGTAATCGGCTTCAGAGGGCATGGTAACCATAACTCCACCGGCAATGTCTTCGGCGAGCCTTGAGATTTCATAGGGAAATCGGGTGATGTTTTGCTTGCAGACATTGGCCAGCAGCAGGTCTATTTCGTAGTTTCCTGCCTTGGTAACTTTGCCTTCGCAAGAGCAGGCAAGTCCGCAGGAGTATAAGGTTTCGTTCAGGTGAGTCATTTCGATGAGTTTGTCCTTGATGTGGGAAGCTTTGGCTGCTCCGTTGTAGTCGGCTGCCAGGGCTGAAGCTCCGATGAGCACATCGCCTACACCCACTTTGCAACCGCCATAAGACTGCCTGTGGTATCCTGCAAACCTTTCTACCATCATGCCGGCAAATTCATATTCTTTGCACAGGAATACCCTTTCCCACGGTACAAATACATCTTCGAAAATCACGAGGGCTTCGTGTCCGCCATATTCTGCATTGCCCAGGTCGATATCTGCACCGGGCTCCATTTTGCGGGTATCGCACGACTGGCGACCGTAAATCATGAAAACCCCTTCGGCATCAGAGGGAATAGCAAATGCAACGGCATAGTTCTTATCCGCTTCTTTCATAGCTATGGTGGGCATGATGAGATGCTCATGAGAGTTTACGGCTCCGGTCTGGTGGGCTTTGGCACCACGCACAACTATTCCGTCGGCTCTTTCTTCCACAATGCGAACATACATATCGGGATCGGATTGCTGAGAGGGAGAAAGACTGCGATCTCCCTTGGGGTCGGTCATAGCTCCATCTACAGTAAGGTCGTTTTCCTGTACGAATTTCAGGTATTCTACAAAACGCTCATGGTAGCGGGTGTTGTGTTTCTCATCGATTTCATAAGTTGTGGAGTACAGGGCATTAAAGGCATCCATGCCTACACAGCGCTGAAAGCAGGCTCCGGTTTTCTGACCCAGGAGTCGTTGCATTTTTACCTTTTTTATCAGGTCGTCGGTACTTTGGTGCAGATGGCAAAAGCGGTTTACGGTTTTACCGGTTAGGTTTGAGGTGGCGGTCATGATGTCCTTATATTCTTCCATTTCGGCAAGCTTATAAGTCATGGCAACCGAATTCATCGAAGGACGAATCATGGGGTGGTCTACCGGGTTTTCAATGAGTTCACCAAACAAATAAACCTTCAGGTTCATTTTGCGCAGGCTTGCAATATATTGTTCGCTGGTCATAATATTGGGGTTTAAGGGTGATTCTTTCGAAAGCCCCGCCCGGGAAGGTTTTCTAAACCAAGGGCTGTATGGGCAATGATTCAAAAAGCAAAACTCAGTTGTTATTAGCTTAACAACAGGTATTCCAAAACGCCTATTTAGCTGTCTTACTGAACCTTAAGCCCATTGCCGAAATCCCAAACCCAATTTAACCACCCCATATTCGTTCCATTTTATGACACCCATACAAAAAGGATGACCTGTTTTAGGACAAGTGTCATCTTTTTGCTCAGTACAGGTATTTTTTTGACGTAAAGCCGGAGAAAGCTATTCGAAGAAAAACAGAAACCCTATGTGCCTGTGAGGAAAAAAGTCTACCTCACAGATACATAGGGAAACAAGATCATTCTGCCTTCAATTCAAGGCACCGCCTGACTCTGTTTGTATGTTTTCAAAAACAAAAATTAATCCACAGACAAGTAAAGTATATAAGGCAAGACAAAAAGAATCAATGGATCCGTTATTCAATGACAACACTTTTACGGGTCACGGCAGAAGCATGAAACAACCCAAGCGCCCCCTGGCTTACATTGGATGGAATATTGGCAGGTGGCCGGGAACCCATCTGTCCGTTGGTACTCTCGGTAAATACCCCCATGAAGAAATCAAACGCTTCTCCGGTAATAGAATGCATTGCCACAGTTACGGTATCCCCTTTTTGGAAATCAAAGTCATGCGCCCACCAATCCACTTCAAATCCTTTGATGTAATTTCCGTCAAAAAACTCATCATTGGCAATCTGCACTTTATCTACCGTATGGGTTACATGCTTATTGTTTTTATAAAGATGCCACATATAATTGTCACCCCGTCCTTCGGGCTCCTGCCCAAAGAGCAATATACGGTAAGACCCCTTTTGATTGTCCCATCGATAGGAAAGGGAATCAATTTCAGGCACCCTTTTCATGGTGCTTGAAGCTTTGTATGTACGCCCATCGTAATCGATAGCAAGTGTATAGGTTACTCCAATCTCACCTGCAACATCACCTTCTGTAACATACTTGCCGGGAATGGTTTCCCTTAACAGAAACTCATTTCCTGCATTGTCATAAATAACAACCTTCGCTCCGCTGACCCTGGGCGTTTCATCTTCAAGATAAAAACCCCCGCTAAGGCTCAGGTTAACAACATGCTCAGTAGTATCGGAAGTAATCTTACCATCTACCACAAGAAATCGCTCTGACGTTTCGCCAACACGCAAATCAATTTTTTCTTCGCAGGAGACCAGCAGCAACGCAAGTACTACAACGATAATTTTCAATATAGATTCTATGGTTTTCATTTTCGTGCAATTTTATGATTCTTTTTTGTTGATTGCTATATCAATCCGATTTATTTAGTTCAACTGATTTTGATATATTTATCAAAACTTAAAATTATAAGTTACCGATGGTACAATGCTGAACAGGTAAATCATGTAGGCATCAGTCTGGTACATATTTTCATCATTTTGTTTGAAAGAATAGGCAAAAGTATTCTTGCGCATGTAGGCATTATAAACCGACACATCCCAGCTGCTTTGCCATCTTCTTCCGGGTTTTTCACGCGTTTTCCATGTAAGAGAAAGATCGAGCCTGTGATAGTCGGGATAGCGCGAAGAATTCCTCTGGCCGTAGAGCGGAACAAAAACCCCGCCATATTCGTATCTTCCCACCGGCAAGGTCACAGGCCTCCCGGATTGGTATACCCAGCTTGTAGCAACATTTACCCGTGGACTCAAATTATATGCCAGCACAACCGACAAATCGTGAGGGCGATCAAACACCGCCGGATATTTCTCCCCGTGGTTAATTTCATCAATCTGTTTCCATGCTCTTGACCATGTATAGCTGAACCATCCGGTAAAATCACCTTTGGTTTTGTTAAACATAAATTCCATTCCATAAGACCACGCTTTACCGACGCGCAAATCAGCCTCCATGTGAGTATTGAGCAGAATGTCAGCATGATCGCGGAAGTCCAGCTGGTTTTTCATGTCCTTGTAGTACACTTCCAGCGAGCTTTCCAGAGTGTTGTTCAGGAAGTTGCGGAAATAACCCACGGCCCACTGGTCGGCAACCTGGGCTTTGATATTGGGACTGGCAGGAAACCAAATATCGAGAGGGGTGCCGGAGGCAGAAATATTGGTCTGCTGCAGATACTGGCGTGTACGGTTGTAGCTGGCTTTGAAACTATGGTTTTGACCCGGACTGTAAACCATACCCAACCTGGGCTCCAGACCATGATCTGCATTAAAGATTTCTCCCCTGGAGTAATAAAGGGTATCGGTAACCTGGTAGTTATCATTAAAGGACACTACTGTAGCTTTTCCAACATTTTGAAACAAGGAATACCTGATACCATATTCCATGGTAAAGTTGTCAGACAGCTTGTGCTCCGCTGAAGCATATACCGCATGCTGCAGACCAAAACCCATAGGCATATCGTAATCATTTACGGCCGAATCGTCGCCCTTACCCCTGATATGCCCGGGGTTAAAGCGATGATGCTGATTTTGCAACCCAAACCGAACCGTAAAGGACGGATTATAGTATAGCGTAAAGTCACCCTTGAAAGACAACTCCCTGATGTGTGAAAACCAGTCAAATGAGTTTACCCCATAATTAAAACCCAGGTTGTAATCATAATTGGAATAAATCAGGGTAAAGTTGGAGAAAATACGGCTGTTGAAAATATGATTCCATCGCAGCGATGCAGTTTCATTTCCCCACCCCATGTTAAATTCATTATTGATTCTCAGGTAATCACGCCCTGTATAGGTACTGAGAAAAATCCTGTCTTTATCACTGAACCGGTAGTTTGCCTTTGCATTGAGATCGTAAAAGTAGAGACGGCTGTTGCGCAGATTGGTATCGGAAGCAAAGGGGAGAAAAAGGTCGAAATAGGTTCTTCTTCCGGAAACAATAAAGCTACTCACATCGCGCTGAATGGGACCCTCCAGTGTAAGTCTGCTGGCAATGCTTCCATATCCGCCGGTGGCAGAGATTTTTTTGGAGTTGCCGTCTTTCATCCGCATATCCACTACCGACGACAATCGGCCACCGTATTGTGCAGGGATACCTCCTTTGTAAACCTGTACATCTTTTATGGCATCGGCATTGAAAACACTGAAAAACCCCATCAGGTGGGAAGCATTATATACGGTTGCCTCATCCAGCAGAATAAGATTCTGGTCCACATTGCCTCCCCTGACAAAGATGCCGGTAGAACCTTCGCCGCCAGCGCTTATTCCGGGCAGGAGCACCAGAGATTTCATTACATCCACCTCTCCCATAAAAGCTGGAAGAGATTTTACTGTTTCCATATTCAGGCTGTTGGTACTCATGCGAACCTGTGTAACATTTTCATCGGGCCGTTCTCCGGTTACAACCACCTCTCCCAGCTGATGAAAAGAACTTTCCAAATCAATGTTCAGCACTTTATTCTCTTTAAGTTCGAGATGTACAATCTTTGTATTATAACCGGTATAGGAATATCTCACTGTATAATTTCCGACAGGCAGGTTTAAGCTGTAAAAGCCGTAAACATTGGCAGTTGTACCTGTTTTCAATTCTTCAATATAAACAGTGGCTCCAATAAGGTCTTCTCCGGTTGCGGCATCACGAAGTTGCCCTTTGATGACAGCACTGCCAAGGGCCATAGAATGGCTGTTTACTACAACCATAAAAAAAAATGCAAGGCAATAAACTAATAACTTCATAAAGATCTATTAAATGGTTTTAATTGTGGAATGCTAGTCTCAATCCAATCACATGCCAAAACCTTTACTGCATTCATATTGTGCACTTTACACTTCACAACAGAAAGCATTGCTCCTTAGGATAGGTAAAATATTGTTCGCCAAAATACAGTAATGTCCGATTACGGACAATGCGGAATTAAGGGTTACGCTGATTTTTGGTTTACTAAGTTTAGGCGTTATACGTAAACCCATGAGAATAATTTTAACTAATTTAGCGCCCTTAGTAATGCTCTTCAAGTATAAATGAAAAATCGCTTTTCTTATGAAGCTAAATGTAGGATTTATCAAGTCAGTTTTGAATGTATATGATGAAATGTCTGATAATGGCATTTCAATAGTGTACCTGGGGGAGTTTCATCATCAGATTACCAAAATGTTTACCTCCATGGCAGAGGAAGATATGGACAGGAAAGATGAAGAGAAACCCATTATCAGAAAAGTGTATGCGGTGATGGTAGAAACGCTGCAAAATATGGCCAAACACTCAGACGAGATAACCGACAAGTACAATATAGGCAAGGGATTGTTTATGATTGGCAAGAAAGACGGAACTTACTACATTATTACTTCCAACAAGGTTACCAATGAAAAGAAAATGGATCTTGAAATGGCCATTAAGCAAGTCAACGGTGCCACCAAGGAAGAGTTGAAGGAAATGTACCGCAAACAGATTACCGAAGGTTCATTGTCTGAAAAAGGAGGTGCGGGATTAGGATTGATAGAAATTGCCAGAAAAACACGTAACAAGCTTGTTTACCAGTTTCTTCCCTTTGATGATTCCACCCAGTTTTTCCTGCTGAAAGTAGAGATAAACGCCAAAAAGCTTGCAGAATAATTGACAATACAACTCAGCTTCTTCAGAGGCTTTGTTTTTACAATAGCATTCTCTATCTTTATGCCATAAGCTTTTATGGTAGCAAAGTATGCCTTCTGATATTCTGAAAACCCCTATAGAGTTTCTCAAAGGAGTAGGTCCTCAAAAAGCAGAATTGCTGAAAAAAGAAGTTCAGCTTTTTACTTTTGAGGACTTACTGCATTTCTATCCTTTCCGCTATATCGACAAAAGCAGGTTTTATAAAATAAGGGAAATAACAGAGGATATGCCCTATGTGCAGATCCGGGGTGCCATCAGCAATATACAGCTTCATGGTCAAAAACGCACTACACGAATGACCGCTCTCCTTAGCGATGATCAGGGGAGCTCCCTTGAGTTGATTTGGTTTAATGGATTCAAATTTCTGAAGAATTTATTTGTCCCGGGACAGGAATACATCGTTTTTGGCAAGCCCACCCGCTTTGGCCGCAAATACAGCATAGCCCACCCGGAAGTGGAGGTAGTAAGCCCGGCTGCTATTACCCAGCAATCAACCATGCACCCTGTTTACAGCTCAACCGAAAAGCTAAAATCAAGAACACTGGACAGCAAGGGGATAAGCCGCTTACTTTCAACATTATTGCCACAAGTAAAGAACTATATCAACGAAACCCTTCCCGAATACCTTCGGGAAGAGTTAAAGCTACCCACCCTCCGGCAGTCGCTTGTGAATGTCCACTTCCCCGAAAGTTCCCAAAGCCTTGCAAGGGCAAGAGCGAGGCTCAAGTTTGAAGAGCTTTTTTATATCCAGCTGGGCTTGCTCAGGTTGAAACATGTGCGTATTGCAGAGTCAAGAGGACAGATTTTCAAAACAGTAGGCGAACATTTCAATGAATTCTACCATCAACACTTAAGCTTTGAACTGACCGGCGCACAAAAGAGGGTAATTAAGGAAATCAGGACCAACACTTTGAGTGGGAAACAGATGAACAGGCTATTGCAAGGGGATGTGGGAAGCGGAAAAACCATCGTGGCACTAATGACCATGCTCATAGCCATCGACAATGGATTCCAGGCTTGCCTGATGGCCCCCACAGAAGTACTGGCCAATCAACATTTCGAATCCCTGAGCAGCATGCTCAAAGGGATGCATCTCAAAACAGACCTGTTAACGGGTTCTACCCGCAAAGCCAAAAGAAGAATAATACATCAGGAGCTCATCGATGGCAGCCTGAATATACTCATTGGCACCCATGCGCTGATTGAAGATACAGTAATTTTTAAAAACCTGGGGATGGTGGTTATTGACGAACAACATCGCTTTGGGGTGGCACAGCGGGCCAGGCTATGGAAAAAGAATCAGATTTCACCCCATGTGCTGGTAATGACCGCCACCCCTATACCCCGTACCCTGGCTATGACCTTGTATGGCGATTTGGACATTTCTGTAATCGATGAATTGCCTCCGGGCAGAAAGCCCATAAAAACACTTCATCAATACGACAGCAACCGATTAAAAGTTTTCGGTTTCATGCGCGAACAGATACAACAGGGGAGACAGGTATACGTAGTATATCCCATCATCAATGAATCTGAAACCCTCGACCTAAAGGACTTGCATGATGGTTATGAGAGCATTGTAAGGGAGTTTCCGCTGCCTGATTATGCCGTGAGCATTGTGCACGGCAAGATGAAGCCGGCAGATAAAGATTATGAGATGCAACGATTTGTAAAAGGTGAAACCCAGATAATGGTAGCAACCACAGTAATTGAAGTGGGTATCAATGTACCCAATGCCAGTGTGATGGTTATCGAAAGTGCGCAGCGTTTCGGGCTTTCGCAGTTACATCAGTTGCGCGGAAGAGTAGGACGGGGTGCGGACCAGTCCTGGTGTATTCTGATGACCGATTTTAAGCTTTCTTCAGATGCCCGCAAAAGGATAGAGACCATGGTAAGCACCAATGATGGATTTCTTATTGCAGAAACCGACATGAAACTCAGGGGGCCGGGAGATATTCACGGTACACAGCAGAGTGGATTGCTGGATTTAAAAATTGCCAGTATTACCAAAGACGAGAAAATACTCAAATATGCCCGCAAAAAGGCAGAAGAAATACTTGAAAAGGACCCGGAACTAAGGCTTCCGGAAAACCAGGTACTTTCGCACACCATGCAGCAAAAACACAAAGGGAGTATTACCTGGAGCAAAATCAGCTAACCCAAAAAGAAAAAAGCCGCTGCGAGAAACTCTGCAGCGGCTTTTTCTATACTATTTTTTGCTTAGTTAAGAACGAAGCGAATAGGAAGGTTAAACTGTACCCTTACCGCCTGGCCTCTCTGACGACCGGGAGTCCAGCGGGGCATGTTTCTTACCACCCTGATAGCCTCTTCGTCAAGACCACCACCAACACCTCTGAGTATTCTCACGTCGGTAATGCTTCCATCACGTTCAACAACAAAAGTAACAAATACGGTACCCTGGATTCCAGCTTCGCGAGCCATTGTGGGATATCTCAGGTTACCCTGCAGATACTGCATCAAAGCAGCTTGCCCACCGGGAAACTCAGGATCATCTTCAACGATAGTGAAAATCTGAGTTTCTTCTATCTCCTCTTCTTCCACCACGATGGGCTTAAACTCCTGTACTTCAGTAAATACAGTAGCTTCAGTGTCAATCATAAATTCTTCTTCTATTTCCACATCGTCATCTACAATAACAAGCTCCTGAGAAGGCTCAGGGGGTGGAGGGGGCGGAGGTGTTTCCTGCCTGGTAATCGGAATATCCTCTTCTTCAATAATCTCGATATCCAGCTGGCCAAGATCAATAATCTGTCTTTCGTATTGCTTGAATTCAAAAGCCATCCAAACAAAGACCAAAGCGACTATCATTCCTATCTGCAGGAATATCCGCTTCTTGTTTTCAAGATCTGCTTTTGGTGTTTTTTTTGCTTCCATAAGGTTTATATATATTGGTTTTTAGACAGTTAACCTGCTTATAAACTATAAAAATTTAAGTCTGCTAATATACGATTTTTTTAACAATTCTTCAAACGCATTTTTTTAATTATGCATAAAAGCAGGAAAATATTTTTTTCCGTACTTAAAAACTAATAACCCCACCAAGCATCCTGAGGCATTGGCAATGAAATCCCAATATTCTCCAAAACGACCCGGAATGAAACAGTACTGCAGTATTTCGGTGCCTGCACTATATATAACGCCAATCAAAAGCGAAATAGTATAGGAGTGGTTTTGACAAAACACCGAAGGCTGCTTTATTAATCCATAATTAAGTAAAAAGGTAAACACAGCGAAAATGCCAAAGTGCACCAATTTATCAAAATGGGGTATATTCAGGAGCGGGGTTTTGGGGATATTGCCTCCGGGAATGCTAATGAGCCATAGGATTACCAATGACCATAAGATTACCGGAAGCAGATAATTAAGTTTCATAATACAACAACGCTTTTGCCTTTAAAAAAAACCAGCAACCTGCGTCTGTGGCCAAATGGGGGCATTTCTTTTATCAGATTGTTTCCTTGTAAGCTTCAGCATCAAGAAGCTCGTCCACTTCAGATAGATTTGACATTTTGATTTTCACAATCCAGCCTTCATTGTAAGGATCTTTGTTCACGATTTCAGGATTGCTCTCCAATCCGTCATTAAACTCAGTAACTTCACCTGAAACAGGCATAAACAGATCAGACACAGTCTTTACGGCTTCAATGGTGCCAAAAGTTTCTTCCTGCTCGAGGTTTTCACCTACTGTATTTACCTCAATATAAACAATGTCGCCCAGCTCATTCTGCGCATAATCGGTAATACCTACGGTTGCAATGTCTCCTTCTACCTTGATCCACTCATGGTCTTTGGTGTACTTTAAATCGTCGGGAATGTTCATCATATATGTTTTTAAGTAGATATGTATTGATGTTTTCTTAGTGGGCCAAAAATACAACCTTTTTTCCAACAAAAAAACCTGTACCCTAAAAAACTCATCAAACTTTGCGGCCCTGTATTTGACAGGCAAATATTGCAAATAATTTCCACGGATTATCAGTATAAATAATTTCCACAACTGATCGACATTGAATACATCAGGATTCTTTATCTTTACAAAAAAAAATAAAACCCATGACCAGAAAAATTTTATTAGCATTGGCAATTATGGTTGTTGGCCTTTCTTCATGCAGGTCTTTAAAAACCAACGATACAGAAACCATCTCTGAACCGGCAGGCAGCGGCGACGGTCGCTTTGTTGGCCATGTTCCTTCAGAAGATAAAACAAACAACAATACAATGACAACGGAGACCGAACAGTTCAACAACATGCTGCATAACATGAATGACTTTTCACTGGAGTTTTTCAGAAAACTCAGCAAAAACAACTCATCTGAAAGCATGGCCTTTTCACCAGCATCGCTTAACATGGCCATGGCCATTGTGTATTCAGGTGCCAGGGAAGAGACCCGGCAACAAATCAGCAATTTGTTTGGGTTTGACCCACAGCATTCTGTTTTCCACCCGGCATATCATGCTTACTTTTCTGAACTCAAGGAAATAAGCAAAGATACTCTGGTGGATTTCAATCTGGCCAACAGAGTTTTTCTCGAACAATCCTATCCTGTGCTTTCGCAATACATAAGCGATGTAGAAAAATGGCATGATGGAGCTTTTGAAAAAACGGACTTCCGCAACAACCCCCGCCTGGCTGAAAACAGGATAAATTCATGGGTGGAAGACTTTACGCGCGACAGGATAAAGGATTTAATCCCCTCAGGATCCTTGTCAGACCTTACAAGGCTGGTGCTGGTAAACGCTATTTACATTAAGTCGGACTGGAAGTTCCCTTTTGAAAAGGAAATGACAGAGGAGAAAATGTTCAGGACCATTTCGGGTGACGAAGTGTTGAGAGATTTTATGATTCAACGTCAAAGTGGTATTCCTTGGTACGAAGGAGAGGATTTTACAGCCATGGAATTGCCTTACACTACTCCCGATTTGTCTCTTATCCTTATCAAACCCAATGACAAATCAGTAACCGACATTACGCGGTACATTCCCGATGCTGACACCTACAACAAGATGATCAGAGAGTTCAGGCAGGAAGAAGTTGAAATGGAAATACCTTCTTTTAAACTGGAAACTGCACTTTCTCTTACTGAACCTCTTCAGGAAGCAGGGATAGAAGAAGCTTTTGACGAAAGGGCTGACTTCTCCGGCATAAGCGGGGAAAGAGATTTGCACATCAGCGCTGTTTTACAAAAAGTGTTTTTTGAGATTGATGAAAAAGGGTCGGAAGCTGCTGCCGCCACTGCTGTTATCGTAGTTACCACATCCATGCCTGCTTATCCTCCGGATTTTCAACCCAAAAGCTTTATTGCCGACAGGCCCTTTATCTTTATTCTGAAAGAAAACAAATTCAACACTCCGCTTTTCACAGGCCAGATTGTGAAATAATACCAGAACAATATACCCGTTGATTGCTGAGTAGCATGAAAAAGATGAAGAAAACATCTTCCCTCGTGCTACTCTTTCTTTTTAACCAGATCCTGACTCCCCTCCATCTTTTTTGCTTCATTCCAGAAGACATCCATTTCATCCAGCGACATTTTGTGCATGTCCTGATTGGCTTCCTTTGTTTTTCGCTCAAGATAATCAAATCGCCTCATAAACTTCTTATTGGTGCGTTCCAGGGCGCTTTCGGGGTTTACATCTATGAAGCGGGCATAATTAATGAGGGCAAAAAGCAAATCACCAAACTCTTCCTCTACTTTTGCTGGCGAACCATTGTTTTCAACCTCGTGCCTGAGCTCCATGAGCTCCTCCTTCACCTTATCCCAAACCTGGTGAGGTTGCTCCCAATCAAAACCTACCCCCCTTGCTTTATCCTGTATACGATAAGCTTTAATCATTGCAGGCAATGACCGGGGCACCCCAGCCAAAACGTTCTTACTCCCCTCAAGCATTTTAATCTTCTCCCAGTTCTCCTTTACCTCTTCATCATCGGCTACCTTTACGTCGCCGTATATATGAGGATGACGATTGATCAGCTTTTTGTTGATGCCTTCTATTACATCTTTGATGTCAAAAGCTTTTTTCTCCTCCCCTATTTTGGCATAAAAAACTATGTGAAGAAGCAGATCGCCCAATTCGTTCTTTATTTCATTAAGGTCATTGTCAAGAATTGCATCAGCAAGTTCATAGGTTTCTTCAATGGTAAGATGCCGTAGGGTTTCAATGGTTTGTTTTTTATCCCAGGGGCATTGGGCCCTGAGCTCGTCCATTATGTCCAGCAACTCAGCAAAGGCCTTTAATCTCGGATCTGTCATGTCAAATGGTTTTTTATCTGATTTTTTTGTTTGATTGCAGGAAGTTAACTACTCTGCCCTGTCGGGAACTATTACCCCGATGTGCAACAGGTAATTCTTTTTGCAAAGGTAACAAACAATCGCATCAAGGGACTCAATCAATGTAACCTGTTTTTACAGGAATGGTTCTGTCTTTATATAGATTTAATCATCCCGAACAAAAACGATGCATTATCTTTATTTCAGAGGTTGCCCGTTGGTGGGCAGTTCGTTTTGTATCAAAAACGAAACATGATTCTACGATGCGCAAATACAATTTACATTGTCTGGCAATAATAATCATGTTGTTAGTTCCGGGTTTTGGGCAAAGCAATACCCAAGGTTCATTTTTTGAAAAAACAGGGCTATCGCTGCACAGAGGAAGGGTAGTGCCACATGATAAAGCTATAAATCACCTGGCTAAGGGTGCATTTTTGATGAAACATCTGAGTTTATCGGGGCAGGTAAAGGGAGACCATGAATGGCACACATTGTACAATTACCCTGAACTGGGCTTGAATTTTCTCTATACTGAACTTGGTTACCCCGAAGTATTGGGCAAAGCTTTTGCCTTTTTCCCGCACATTGCCTTTGATTTGTTTTCTGCTCCAGACTTTAGTATGGGACATAATCAAGGCATTGGGATTGCCTATCTGACGCTACCATTTCATGAGACCACCAATCCGGAAAACGCAGCAATCGGTTCAGCGGTCAATATTGTGTATAACATGACCCTGGAGGCACGCTGGGTATTTACACCCAACTGGACTGTATACAGTGGACTTTCTCTCACCCACTTTAGCAACGGAAGAATTAAAACACCCAATAAAGGGCTGAATATTCCTGCAGTAAAACTGGGATTGGGCTGGAATTTCTCCGGCAATCCAGCATTCCGCTCAGCACCTGAAAAGAACAGCTATGCCATGAGACCGGAATTGATCACCCTGATTTCAGGAGGTCCAAGCAGTACCTACCCGCCGGGAAGTTCGGTTTCCAGAAGGGTTTCAGTGCAATCCACTTTTCATTACCCCTTGAATCCAAAAACAGGAGCCGGACTGGGATATGACTTTTTTTACAGTGAAAGAAAACAATCAGTGGGTCAGGATCAAACCCGCAGTATTTGGTATAACCTGCACGGATTGCACATTGCATGGCAACAGAGTTTTTCAAAACTCTCCTTTATTTTTCACAAGGGAATCTATTTTCATGATAAAAGCAACTTTAATGAGTCCCTTTTTTACCACAGGGTAGGATTCAGGTTGAATCCCTTTGGTGGGGTTGTATTCCACCTGGCCTTGAAGACGCATTTCTTTCAGGCCGAAAACCTTGAATGGGGAATGGGATACAAATTTTAGCTTTTTCCCTTAACAATTGGGAGGGTAAGCTTGATCCAGAATGTAGAGCCCTTGAGGTGTTCGCTTTCCACACCGATATCGCCACCCATAAGCCTGATTAGCTCCCTGCTGATTGACAATCCAATACCCAGGCCATCATATTCGCGTGTGTATGATTCGTCTGCCTGGGTAAACTTTTCAAACAAAATGGGAATTTTATCTTTTTCCACTCCGATGCCGGTATCCTTAATTTGAATTTTTACCTCTACGCCATCTTCGGTGCTGGCATGTCCCTGTGCTATCAATTCCACTTTACCGCCCGGCGGTGTGAATTTAATGGCATTGGCAAGCAAATTTCCCACCACCTGCCTGAGCCTGAATTCATCTCCCAGGAACATTCCATCATGGTTGATTTGGTTTTCGGCTGTTAGCTGAATGCCTTTCTGCAATGCTGATGCCTTGAATATGCTTATGGAACTTTCCATCATTGCTTCTATGCGGAAAGGCTTTTTAAGTATGGTCATTCCATCCGACTCCAGCCTTGAAAGCTCGTGAATCTTGCTGATAAGCTCCAGCAAGCTGTCGGAAGACTCCTTTACGACTTTGAGCATTTCCTCCTGGGGTTGGCTAAGGCGGGTATGCATCAATATGTCGGTCATTCCTATGATGCCGCTCAAAGGGGTACGCATTTCATGGCTCATATTATCCAGAAACAACTCCTTGGCTTTGGCAGTTTTTTGCAGAATCTCCTCTTGTTTTTGCTGTTCCTGCTTCTGCTTCTCCAGGGTAATATCCTTACAAATCCTGCAAAGGAACTTACTCTGATTGGCAGAAAAAACAAAGCTCGTAACAGAGAGGTGTAAAAGTTTTCCGGAGGTATTTCTGATGGTAATTTCAGTTACAAAGGGATCTCTTGCATCGCTTGAATGGAAGAACTGGAAAAACTTTTTCTCCAGTTTTCGCGGGGATTGCTGGGGGTGTTGCTTGTTAAATGATGGATTGAAAATAATGCTGGACTCTATTTCCCATGCATATTTATCTATTACATCCTCGCTGCTGAGCCCGGTAATTGCCTCAGCACTGGGGTTCCATTCGGTTATGATACCATCATCTTTTACCACCACGATAGCATCCAGAGATTGCTCAACCAGGTTTTGAAATTTAAGTTCGCTTTCTGTAAGATTTCTCTGAACCTTCTTCAATTCACTGATATCCTGAGCTACTCCAATGAGTTTGCCATCTTTCTGGATGGCACCCCGGGTATAAACAAACAAGGGTTGTTCGTTGGAAGCAACCAGCCTGAATTCCAGTTCCAGCCCATAATTGATCTCTTCCTGATGTCTTGATGCTATCTGCAAAACATTTCTTATCCTAACAGCTTCTTCATGCCGGGTATATTTTGAAAGAAGTTTTTCCAGGGGCATGCAAACATCAGTCCCCTGATCAGACCCAAAGCATCCGGGTTCAAGTTTTTCAAAAAGCTTCGGGCTTAAGGTGAAACAATGGGTTGTAAAATCATACTCCCAATAACCAATTTTCGCCAGCCTTGC
>RECE01000056.1 GCA_007694165.1 Bacteroidota bacterium | reverse complement strand
CGCTACTAAGTGAACTTAGCCTGTCAACTTTTCCGTTGACGGGCTTTTGTTTTTTTTGACCCCACCGAAGTCGCCAGGTTCGAACCGAGGAGCTTTTTCAGCGACGAGCTCATGAGGCCCTCAGGCCGAATAATCCTGTCCCCGCTACTAAGTGAACTTAGCCTGTCAACTTTTCCGTTGACGGGCTTTTGTTTTTTGTCAAATCCGATAAAAAATTGCGATTCCCAGGGAGGGGAGTACAGGAAATTCAAGTCTCAATCCGTTTGAGGGCTCTTTTTGAGTTTTGTCATTATGCAATTCAAAAGAAACACCCACATCCATATTTACCCCAAATTTTTCCGAAATATGGAAATCTCTGCCCATCCGCAAATTCAAATAGACGTATTTGTCAATAAAAGTATTTGTTTCGTGTCGCAAATAGCCAAGGCCGGTTCTTGCATACCAGGGCTTTCTGTCTGATAAAGCTGAGGATCCTGCAAAATGGTAATACACATCACCCGAAAAAGAAATTATATTTTCATCCTTTAAAGGCAAAGATCCGATTGTCAGGCCGAATTGTGTCTGGTTGTGCTGAAGCCGCAGTCCCACATTCAGTAATTCAGGCGAACCTATCCCTGCTGAAATGTTGAATTTTTCCTGGCCCGATGATAAATGTGTGCCACAGATTAACAATATCCCACACAGCAAAAGAATCTGAAAAAAATTATTTCGTTTTCCCATATTTTCAAATTTTGATTAATTCAATTTTGATTTGTTTTGATTAAAAGGTTGTATTCCTTAACTGGTTTTTTACCATAGCATGCTCTTTAAAAGTGTCAAATATAAACAAAAATTAACATATGTCGCGAATATTTAGACGAATCTGTTATGCAATATCATTAGTTCTACTTTGACACATTTAGAAAAATACTTAAACCTATATTATTCAGATAGAAACCTTATTTTCAAAATTCATTTAACCTTAGTAGAAATATGCATGGTAGAACAACTTTTAACCTTATTACCTTATTACACATCCTCAGATCAATCTTTTTCCAATAAGGTAATAAGGTTCAATTAACTACTTATAACTTCCTTTCTACTAAGGTTGGCGGATGACAAACTAAACGAATCGTAATATGTCAAAGTAGAATTAGTGACCGATAAAAATATTTATTTCAATTTCAAAAGGGATAAACTACTCACTACTTTGGATATTTTCCGGTAACCCCAAAGGAACGAACCTCCTGTCACTTCGGACGAAGTGAGAAGCCTGTTTTGCATATAGTTAAAAATATCATAAAATATATTTCAACAAATGCCTCTAATTAACAATTATTTGTTTATTTTAGCCCCGAATATATGTTAGGGGGCAGACCTTTTTATCCGGTTTGTCAGGTGAAGAGGGATTTTATTTACACCAAAAACACTTATGATATGCGAATCAGAATTACACTTCTCACAGGATGGATTATCCTTATGTCTTTTTTTTGTCATACTACCCTGGGGCAGCGTGCGCCCATGCGTTATGGCCGGATTGATACGGAAGATTTGAAAATGACCCACTGGGAGGCCGACAGTTCAGCCAAGGCGGTCATTTTGGGGGATTACGGGGTCGTAGAATTCAGGTACCATAACGAACATGGTTTTCAGGCTCATTTCAAACGACATCTGAGGGTAAAGATCCTGCATATGGATGCCTCGGACCTGGCTGATTTCAGACTTCCCATTCATTCGTCCGGTTCTGACAGGGAACGTCTGACTCAATTGCGCGGTCGTGTATACAACCTGGAGGGAAGTCGTGTGCAACGTACCCGTTTCAGTCGTGGAGATGCTTTTCAGGAAGAGATAAGTGACAACCTTACCCGGTTCAACTTTTCTTTACCCGATGTGCGGGAGGGGACTGTCTTTGAGATTGAGTATACCATCGTTTCTCCGTTCCTTTTTACTTTGCCCGAGTGGTATTTTCAGAAAGAGCATCCCGTAAGGTTTAGCGAAATGAGGGTTTATACCCCCGAATACTTCACCTATAAGCCCCTGATGCAGGGGTTTTTATCATTGGGTAACACGCATAGAGACAGGAGGAGACAAAGTTTCACAGTAACATGGGAAGAGGAGGAGTTTTTGGGTAAAAAGACCAGGCATAGCAGCAAGGTAGATTATTATGAGAATATCATAATCTACCGAATGGCAAATGTTCCGGCTTTCACTACCGAACCTTATATGAACGCAGCCATCAATTATGTATCAAAGATAGAGCATGAGCTGCTCTCTTTTTACTGGCCTTATGGCAGGGGGAGGGATTTCAGCAGTAACTGGGAGAAGGTGTCCCAGACCCTTCTTCGTTCTGAATCTTTTGGACGGCTGCTGAATCGTTCTGGATTTTTGCGGGATGAGGCAGAGGCGCTGTCCCAGAGCCATCCCGAACCCTTGCAACGTGCCATTGCTGCGCACCAGCTGGTTCAGGAGCAGATGCACTGGAACGACAGGGCCGGTGTGTACGCCCAGAGCCGCAACCTGCGAAGGGCCTGGTCTGCCGGAGAGGGCAATGTGGCCGATATCAACCTGTTGCTGGTTTTGTTGCTCACTGAGCTGGGCCTGGACGCTGACCCCGTGATATTAAGTACACGTAACCACGGCATAATCAACCCCGCGCAGATCATGCTCGACAAATTCAATTATGTGGTAGCTTCTGTGAGGGTCGACGATAAAGTTTATCTGCTGGATGCCACTGATAAAAACACTCCGTGGTTTTTGCTTCCCGAACGGTGTCTCAATGGCCAGGGAAGAATCATCTCGGAAAAAAGGAGTGGATGGTTAGAGCTCGTTCCTTTCGGGGACAACTATACCAATACCCACACCCTGCTTACAATAAGTCCGGATGGCTCCATGAAAGCAGAAATAAAAAGGAACAAATCCAATTACCACAGGCTGAAGTATCAGCAAAAATTGAATAGTTTCAATAATCCGGAGGCTTATATGGACGATGTGGAATCATCTTTTTCCGGTGCAGAACTCATAGATTACCAGGCAGAGAACCTTCAGGATTGGTCAGAACCCCTGGAGAGTACGTATACATTTGAGATTCCGGCAACGGATAACACCCCAAAAGATGTAATTTATCTGCAGCCCCTGCTCAACGACAGGTATGGCAGCAACCCCTTCCGGTTGGAAGAGCGACAGTTTCCGGTAGATTTTGTCTATCCGTTCAAAAGGTCTTTTTATGTTGAGGTTAAAGTGCCTGATGGATATGGGGTGGAAGAACTGCCAGCTAACAAGAGGTTTATGATGCCCGACCGGTCTGCTACCTACCAGATAAGCTCAGCGGTAAATATGGAGGGTAACATTATTGTAAGTGTAATGATGGATATTCGCAAACCTCTGTTTCTTTCGACAGAGTATCCCAGGTTGCGTGAATTTTTTGCCAATGTGGTGGAAGAAGAGGCACGAGCCATTGTATTGAAGAAGTTATAGGTTTTTTAGTGTCTTTTCTGCAGGGGTGTCCTGCAATATTTATTCAGTTATGGGAAAATGTAAGAAAATCTTTCTTACCGGGTTGATTCCTCCCGGTCTTTGGTTGATAATGCTGACAGTCCTTTTCCAGGGCGGCAGCATGGCAGGTAATTATCCTGCATCAGCCATACCCGAATCATTGCTTCAGGATGCCAATGTGGTTTACCGGGTCAACAATCTTACTGTGAGGGTGGAAGGGCCAGACAGTTATGTTGTAAAGCGTGAGCTCGTTGTAACTATCCTCAATGAGAATGGGAAAGGGCCCGATATCCTTGTCATGCCCTATGATATGCACTCCAGGGTAAGTTTTGGATCTGGCGAAATATTCGATGCCCGGGGCAACCAGGTAAGGAGAATCAGAAGGCGTGACCTTGAAGATACCAGCAACTTCGAGAGTTTTTCCCTGTATGAAGACAACCGGGTGATGTATTTCGAACCCCGCATTTCTTCCTATCCCTATACGGTGAAATATGTATACGAAACATCTTTTTCCCGGGGCATTTTTCACGCATTGACATTCTTTCCTCATATGGGGTACGAACGTGGAGTGGAAAATGCAAAGCTTTCTGTGGAATACCCCGAAGACATGAAGATATTCTATCGCCTGGCCAATCACGACACAGAGCCACAACAGGGGCAACGCAACACCAACAAACTCACCTGGCAGTTTGATAATTTGAAGCCTTTGCCCAGGGAGTATCTTTCGCCCGGTTTCAGAGAGGTGGCTCCCGGGGTTCTGTTTTCCACCGACCGTTTTGAATATGACAGCTATGCGGGCAATAACCATTCATGGCAGGAGTTTGGCCAGTGGATATGGCAGTTGAACAAAGGGCGGGATCAACTTCCGCATGACAGGGTTGCTTTTCTGCAAGACCTGGTAAAAGACCTGGAAGATGACCGTGAAAAGACCAAAGCCATCTATGAGTTTATGCAGGCCCGCACCCGTTATGTGAATATCGCCCTGGGTATTGGAGGGTTTCAACCCTTTGATGCCACCACCACCGATCGCACCGGTTATGGCGATTGTAAGGCATTGACCAATTACACAATGGCCATGCTGAAGGCGGTAGGCATCCCCTCGTATTACACCCTTGTACATGCAGGTGTGGGACGTTATCGTTATGTGCGGGAGGATTTTCCTGTAAATCA
>RECE01000057.1 GCA_007694165.1 Bacteroidota bacterium | reverse complement strand
TCCGTGAATCAAAAAACCAAACGGACAAAAACAAATCCAAGCCCCAAAGGGGCGTCATCACCAGCACAGGGTGCAGCCCTGTGAGAGCGTAATCACCAGAATATTGATAAGAAAACCCAAAAAATCTATATAAATTTGATCCCCATTATTTCAAAAAAATGACATAATATCTCAGTACTAATTGGTTTGGTATATCAGGAATAAACGTCGGATAGAATGAAAAAAACCACACTCTTTTTAGCTACAGGATTTGTTCTCTTATGGAATTCGGGTTTTATCGGTGCCGAATATGGGCTCCCTTACTCCGGACCTTTCACTTTGCTTTTTTGGCGATACCTGGCATTAACCGGAGTTATTCTGCTATACTTGATGGCAAGAAAGCGTTTCCGATGGGTTGGATGGAAAGTGGCAGCTCCCAATATGTTGATTGGTTTACTGGCGCACGGTGTTTGGCTTGTCTGCGTGCTGCTGGCTTTGGATCGCCAGGTTCCGGCGGGGATTGTGGCTTTGATAGTCGCCTTGCAGCCCCTGGCCACGGGTGCACTTTCCGGTTGGGTTACCGGTGAGCCCACCCATTTCTACCAATGGCTGGGACTGACTCTGGGGTTTTTGGGTGTTGTTTTCACCGTCTCCTTTCGAATAGATTTTGATAGTTCTGCATCTGTTTTTGGCTACCTGATTCCTTTGGGTTCTGTAATAGCGATCACTTTAGCAAGCCTGATGCAGCGACGTATAGAAGTAAAAAAAGGAACCCGGAAATTGCCCATTGACCTGGCTTTGTTTTACCAATGCCTTGCAACAGCCCTCGCTCTGGCTTTGCCCACTGTTTTTATTGAAAACTTAGCCACCCAATGGAAACCCGATTTTATCTATACCATGATTTGGCTGATTTTTGCTGTTTCGCTGGGAGCGTACGGCCTGATGTGGATGTTGATCGAACGCATCGACGCTACCCGCGTAGCCAGTTTGTTTTACCTGGGGCCGCCCGTAACCATGTTCATGGCATGGCTGGCCTTTGGTGATAAGGTTCAAACGACGGATATGGCAGGTCTTGCTATTGTATTTGTGGGGGTGGTATTATCCCATTGGAACAGAGAGGAGTCAAGGCTCAAATGAAACGCAATTCTTTTTCGGCCATGTATTCAAGAGATGCTTTATTGACTAAGACAACACAAAGAAAAGGTTTTGTAAGGTATTCTCCTGGATAAAAGGGTCGTATCCCCATTTGCTGTGAGAACCCCCGGTATTTTCTGTGCAAAACAACCAATACTTGTTTTTTATATTTATTTTTGAAAAAAAATTAATGATGCGTCTCCGGTCATACCTTCTTATGAACAAGGTCGCCTTTGGGTCCGAAACTTCGCAGATTGCAAAACACTTATACTTTTCTAACAACCAAACTATCTAACTATGAAAAATCACCGTTACCTGATCACTTTATTACTCATCAGTTTATTAACCGTTTCATGCGCTTCCGATAGCGGGCAGGCCACAGATGAAACCAAAGACACCCCAACGCCCACCGTAATCCCCGGAACCCCGGTAAGCGATATGGATGGCAATACCTATGGCACGGTTATAATCGGCAACCTGGAATGGATGGCCGAAAACCTGAAAACCACCACTTACAGCAATGGTGAACCTATCGATTATCCGGGAGATAACAAGTCAGCCTGGAGCGACAACACACAGGGTGCATACGCCTGGTACGACAATGACGCTTCAATCGGGGACATCTACGGAGCCTTGTACAACTGGTATGCGGTCGCTAATCCCAATGGTCTTTGCCCTGCCGGATGGCGCGTGGCAGATCAGGAAGACTGGCAGTATCTGACCGGTTTCGTGGGTGATCAAATGGGCAATAAGCTCAAATCCAGGCGACAGGTAGGTTCTCCCTTTGGGGGGGAGTATGATACACAAGAACATCCACGCTGGGAGACGTTTTCAACCAATTACGGTACAGATGCTTATGGTTTCGGCGCCCTCCCTGCAGGCAACCGCCATGCCAGTGGTACTTTTGTCACCATGGGAGCCAATGCCTTATTCTGGTCTTCCTCCGAAGTATCTGAAGAAGCAGGCTTTGGCTGGTATATCTACCATGGTTACTATGGAGTAGACAGGGGCTATGGTGATAAGGGATCCGGCTTCAGCGTACGCTGCGTCCGTGATGCCCGGTGAAAAAAGTAAATCAGCACCTTTCTTTTAAGCCTTGACGGCCTGTAAAGAAAGGTGCTGAACTTTAAACGGGTAAACTTACTTGCCAATGATTCTAATATCCGGCAAAATCAGCCAGGTTCAAAGCAATGGAAAACTGTAAAAACTGCTGCAGGTATTCGGGATCGTCCAGTTGATTCAGATCGACTACAAGAAAAACTATCAGCAATTCTGACTGATCGATTTCTGCATTAAAAATGAGCATTTTGTCAGCATACTCACCATCATAGGAATATCTTGTAATATACCAGCTTGCATATTCATCATATTCATCCATCTCAAAATCATCCGGATCGTCATCATCTTCGTACCAAAGAGAAGGGTGATCCACAAAAGGCAGCTCCAGGACTTCAGCAAATATGCTTTCCGCATTATATAAAGCATTTTCGAAATCATCGGCATCGAATACCGAAGCAAAATAAAACAATGTTTGACCGGCATTGGAGGTAACAAACCAACCATCCTCGTAAGTCATTTCTGCGCCAAATGGAATGGTGATGGTAGCGCCGGTTTTAAAATCCTCATAAACATCGTAGCGGGTATTGTTCATATTGACTCCGAACTCCCTGGCAATATCTTGGAGATCATACTGTTCTTCCTCATCCATTGTCGCCAGAATTTCATCATAACTGAGCGTCCAGATTTTTGATATCTCTTTACTTCCCCCGGCAACCACATTTCTTTGCACTTCCGCTTCAACCATCCGTCTTTGGGTTGCCTCATCCACGTCATCGGGAACTATGGTATAACTGGAGAAAAGATTAGCCTGCAATGAGGGCGATGCGGGAGGAACTTCCCGGGAGTTGAGCAGTCGGGGAACATATATACTGGCAGGGAAGGCCCAGTTCAGGCGGGCAGTTCCCGATCGCAGGCCGCCATCAGCCACCCCGATAACACGTCCGTTTCTGTTGAGGATAGGTGCCCCTGAATGACCCGGCTGAATGGTTGAACTCACACGCAAAATCTGTGCATCAGGAAGCGGATAGCCTTGCCTCTGAAGGGTGAATTTGAAGTCTGTATTGTTTATCAGGCTGTTGAGTGTGGGAGCGGGACCTATGCTGCGCGAAAAACGGATGTGATCGCCAGCCATCTGGTATATCCCATGAGGAAAACCCCAGATGTAAAACTCATCAGTTGAATTGGGATCCACCCTTTCCACCACCAGCGGTGAAAGTCCCAAATCAATAGTCAACTCAAGCAAAGCAAGATCAGCCTCCTTGAATACACCGATCACTCTGGCTCCACTCGCTTGGTTTGCATGATTGGTAATCCGGATGTTTCTATCATCAACACCTGCAACAACATGCAGTGCCGTTACTATATGTTTAGGGTCATTCCAGCAGAAACCGCTGCCGTTACCTACCCTTCTCGCAGGTCTTCCTCTATCATCCTGAGTCATGGTGGTAGTAGTGATTTTTACCACCGATCTCGCCGCATTCTGGTCAGCACTTTGTCCAATGCTTTTCATGGGTGGAAGGCACAACAACAAAGCAATGCCTATGGATAGAAATTTTGTTTTCATTCGTAAAGGGTTTTAGGTGAAACATTAATCATTTTCCAGTTGACAAACCAGTTTTGACAACGCGTTCATCATATTCCTCTGATTGACATTAGGCAATTTCTCCACCTCCTCTGCAAGGGGTCTGGTAACATTGAAATCCCGCCATTTATCTATATCAGTACCTAATTTACATATGGCTGTTTCCTGTCGCTGCATCATACAAACCATAAAACGAAGGGCAGCCAGGAATTCAAATCTCTCATTTTCAGGGATATTGTTTTCGGCTACTGTTGCCAATGCAGTTAAAGACGAAACTCCAAGCTCCTGCATCGCTTGCTTCGCCCTTTCCCAGTCGTTATTCCACAGGTCTGGATCAATATTGCTGCAAAGACTTTGAATATCTTCGGCACTAAAAAGATTCGACTGATGGCTGCGTTGAAGTGTCGTGATTTCTCCGGCTTCGCCGGTTTGCGGATTGATGCCAAGCCGCTCGTAGGCAACAAGTTTTAAAGCATAGGAAGTGTCGTATCCTGCATTGGTGTATTGCTCTACTCTTTTTTCTATGGAAATGGTAAAAACTTCCTGTGCCCTGATCCACATACCCACCAGAATTCCCGCTACAACGGCCAGACCAAACCATCCGGCACGAAGCGAAGTCAGCAGGGTTTCGTTTTTGTCTTTGGTGTAGGTTTCTTTATCCATGCCGGAGAAATTCCGCCTGTCAAAGCCCAGAAATGCCCCCAGCAACACCGTAAGAGAGCCCATGATCACCTTTACCACTTCCGAAACCGAAAGGCCTATAATCAATCCAAGCAGCAAACCCATTCCTGTTCCTGAAAGGATTGCAGCCCGGCGCATTGAAATCATCAACTTCTTGTCTTCATTTTCCATAGGGGAAAAATTAATTAAGTGAATAGTGTATTTCAGAAAAAATATGGGTTTCAAGCGTTGAAGAATTGGGGAAGGTCG
>RECE01000146.1 GCA_007694165.1 Bacteroidota bacterium | reverse complement strand
ACCTGCCGTTGTTGTGGCTCCATGAAGACACCTGCTCCTGCAATGATCTCTCCATTGAGCAGAATCGTTCCCTCTGTGGGGTTGGCAAATCCGGCGATCATTCGCAGCAGGGTGGTTTTACCACAACCACTTTCACCCAGCAAAGCTACAATTTCCCCTTCCTGCACTTCAAGGTTGAAATCCTTTACAGCCCAGTCGGTAGCTTCGGGGAATTTTTTTCCGGTATTTTTTAGTTCAAGTATGTTCATTTTGTTAATGTTTGCTGGTTATTTTGTTTAACAGCAAAACGGGAATCAATCCCGTTAATACAATGATCAGTGCCGCAGGTGCCGCTTCAGCAACTCTCTCATCCGAAGCAAATTCAAAAGCTCTTATGGCCAGGGTGTCGAAGTTGAATGGCCTGAGGATGAGCGTGAGCGGCAGCTCCTTAAGTACATCAATAAAAACCAGAAGTGCAGCACTGATAAGGGAGCCTGTTAGCAAGGGCATATTGATTTTTACCAGGGTTTTTGTATTGGACATTCCCATGGAACGGGAGGCTTCATCAAGAGATTTGGAAATCCGTTCCATGCCGCTCTCAATGCTGTTGTATCCCACGGCCATAAATCGCACCAGGTAAGCATACAGCAGGGCAAACCAGGTTCCGGTAAGTGCTATCCTTACCGAAGCTCCTCCTATACCTGCCAGATAACCATCGAGCCAGAGAAACGGAATCAGAATGCCAATGGCTACTACCGCTCCCGGAAGAGCATACCCTAAGGTAGTGATTTTCGCCAGAATCCTCACCAGTGCAGAAGGAAAACTTCTTACGGTGAAAGCTATCAATATGGCCAGGGTCACTACGATGACCGAAGCCATGGCTGCCAGCAAAAAGCTGTTCCCGAGCAGTTCCCAGAACCTGAAATCCAAAACCTGTGGAGCTGTTTTTATGCTCCAGTAGATCAACATCATGGCTGGAAATAAAAATCCCAGTGCAAAGGGGATGGAGCAAACTGAAAATGCGATTACCGCATTGACTTTGTTGAGTCTGCGTTTTTGCATGGGGCGGTAAGAACTCCCCATCATATCATAGCGCATTTTACGTCGTTGAAATCTTTCCATCAGTATCAATACCAGGACAAAAATCATCAGATATGCCGAAAGCTTGAGTGCAGCAGGAGGGTGGGAGAAAGAAAACCATGCCGTGAAAATTCCCGTAGTAAAGGTGTCCACTCCGAAATAGCGCGCCACACCATAGTCGTTGAGCACCTCCATGAGTGCCAGTGACACACCTGCAACAATGGCCGGCCTGGCCAGGGGCAATGCTACCTGGAAAAAGATGGCCCCGGGTGATTTTCCCAGCGAAGCAGCCACCTCGAAGAGCGATGAGGACTGTCTCATGAAATAGGCCCTGGTTATCAGGTAAACATAAGGATAAAACGCAAGTGCAAGGATAATGATGGCACCTGGCATGGATAATATGTTGAAAAACAAAAACTGACCCGTATCGACCCCCAGATGATTGCGGAAAAATACATAAACCGGTGAAGCGTAATCCAGTATGCCGGCCCAGGTGAACCCACTGATGTACGCGGGCAGAGCTATGGGAAGTATCAGCGCCCAGCGGAAAAACTTCCGGCCGGGGAAATGGTAAACGCTTGTTATCCATGCGGTACTTACCCCCATGATAAAGGTAAGCAATGCAACTCCAACCATCAGTATAATGGTGTTGGTTACATAAGTGGGTAGCAGATTCCGTAATATGTGTTGCCAGGTTTCGCCTCCATCGCTTGCTATGTTGCCAAAAACGATAAGTAAGGGCAGGGCAATGATTACCGCGAGAATAACGGCCCTTATAACCCAGGGATTTTTTAATTGTCTCAGGTTAGCGGAAGTAAGAATATTGTTGAGCCTGCTGGTCATAGATCAATTCCATCCTGCCTCATGAAAAATAATGGTAGCCCTGGAAAGGTGTTTGCCAAGCTTATCCAGTGGAATGGTATCACCCCGGAAAGTTCCCCATTCTTTCAGCAGGTCAGTCCACTCAACTTCTGTGTTGACCGGATACTCATAGTTTTTCTCTGCAAATTCCCGTTGTGACTCAGGGTTAAGGAGAAACTCAATTAATTTCTGTGCATTTTCCTTGTTGGGGGCGTGTGCCGTGATAGCCACTCCACTGATATTAATGTGCGTGCCTCTGTCGTGCTGGTTGGGAAAATAGATGCCCATCTGTTGTGCGATTCTTTGTTCTTCCTGGTTGGGCGAATTGAGCAGCAAGCCCATGTAATAGGTGTTTACAATGGCTACATCTCCAATGCCTGCAGCAATGGCTTTTACCTGGTCGCGATCATTGCCACGGGGAGATTGAGCCATATTGTTTACCACCGATTCGGCCCAGTTCAGTGCTTTTTCTTCTCCATGTTCGGCTATGATAGATGCCATCAGGGTTTGATTGTAATGGTTCTGGGAAGAGCGGACCAGTATACGTCCTTTCCATTGGTGGGAAACCAGGTCTTCATAGCTGTTTAATTCTTCAGGATTTACGCGCTCCTTGTCATAAACCAGCACCCTTGCTCTTTTGGTGAAACCTGTCCAGTAGTTATCCGAATCACGCAGGTTGACCGGTACTACTGTGCTGATGGCCGACATATCCATGGGTTGCAACAAACCCTTTTCCATGCATTGAATCATCCTGCCTGCATCGGCTGTGATGAAAACATCGGCCGGGGTATTGCGCCCTTCCAGTTCAAGGCGGTTGATAAGCTGGTCGGTATCAGCTTTTACCAGGTTGACACGGATGCCCGTTTGCCGGGTAAATTCCCGGAAAAGGTTTTCATCTACCTGGTAATGACGACCGGAATAAACATTTACAGTATCCTGATCAACAGAACAAGATGAAAGAGTTACCAATATCACGATAATGGCTGTAAAATAGAACAGGGGTTTAAACATAGTTTGGATGTATCTGAGTTTGGATGACAAAATTAATTAGAATTAGTCTAAATAAAAACAATAAAAGGAAAAAAGTAATCAGGTACTGTTTTGATAAAAATGTTTTTTAAAATTATTAAAAATATGTAAACGAAATAAAACCAGCTAATGGCGGGCTAAAATGAAAGCTTGTCTGAAAATATTAAATTGTCTCGTTGGATGTTTATCGCAGACATTTGATATTTAGTGGTCATAAACATAATTTTACATTTTAATATGTCTAAAAATCTGGCTTAAGAAGGTTTAAACGACATATGCGTTACTTCTGCTCAAATTCGCATTTAATAATCAAATATAAAGTATATATGAAGAGAATTTTTACATTTCTTATTTTGCTACAGCTTTTGGTTTCCGGAGCTTACGCACAGGAAAACATTTTTGAATGGGCAAGACATGTTTCGAGCCCCAATCTTCTTTTTGGTGAAGGGGTTTCCACCGACGATGAGGGAAACGCTATCATCACAGGTTATTTCAATACCTATCTTGCATTGTTTGGCGACACCCTTATAACCGAGTCGAATCGCAACAGCATGTTTCTGGCCAAGGTATCTCCTGACAATGAATTGCTATGGCTGGTAACCGCTGAAGCAGATGGTAACCAGGGAGTAACCGGCTTTAAAACGGTGCATAAGAACGGATATATCTACCAGATGGGGGATTTCAGAGGAACAGCCACTTTTGGGTCTATGGATTTTGCTGAAATTACCCTGTCTGGAAATGAATACCGGGCGATGTACGTGGCTCGTTATACAACAAACGGTATCCTGGAATGGGTGCGTCCCGTTACTACCACCAACAGCCTTGGTATGGTTATGACCGGAGGTACGCATGATATGGTTGTCGACGATTTTGGAGGTGTGTATGTATCCACGCAGTTCAGAAATTCGCTCAATTTTGCAGGGGTCCCCATCGATGATCCCACCCCGGATGAAAATCTTTTCAATGCCCTGGTTGCCAAACTGGATGCCAACGGGGCATATCAGTGGCACTGGACCACTATTAATAGCGGTGCTGATCAGGCGCAGGGAATGGCCCTGAAAAACAACGAAAGTTTGTTTTTCACGGTTCGCTATGGCGATTCGCTTACGGTGGGTGATCATATTGCCAATTCACCCGGTTTTGCAGTGGTGGAGTTTGATTTGTCCGGCAATTATCTCTGGCATCAGTTCATGGTAACCACTTCCAGTATATCAACAGGTGTTCGGTGTTTTGCTGTAGAATTTGATGATGAGGATAATATCTATCTGGCAGGATCATATCGCACAGATATTTTCTGGGATCAGGAGACTGGTTTGCCGGTTGTTAATTCTGCCCGTAGTGATGGGTTTGTTATCAAGATTGATGGTGACACCCGTGCGTGGATGTGGGGCAAGGCCCTGGGTGATCCTGCCGAAAATGACGATATCAGGAGTATGGCCTTCACCAGTGAAGGTAACTTTATGTTAGCAGGAAATTTTATCGGTGCAATGGTACTCAATGATGAGCTAACCCTTACCTCATTTGAGGAGTCTACAGACGGTTTCTGGGCGCTGATGGATACATCGGGTGAGATACTTCATGGTGAAAGCCTGGGAGGGTCGAGCAATGAAACGCTTACACAAATGGCCCTCAATGCCAATGATGAGGCATTTCTCATAGGGCGGTTTCAAAATGATTTTCGTTATTTGCCCAATGAATTATTGTTTTCATCATGGGGCAGCTTTGACATGTTCCTGGTAAAAATTGGTGT
>RECE01000059.1 GCA_007694165.1 Bacteroidota bacterium | reverse complement strand
CAAAGCACAGTTATCATGACCGACCGTTTTACACCCATGGCCTTGCCGGCTTTGTGGAAAAAAATCATAGCACATCTGGATGCCGGCCATTATTTCGGCATTCCTGCTGAAGTATTTTACCAACCGGAAGATTCGGTGCTGGAGACCCAACGATTCGGCCAGCCCCTTGCCACTCCCCTGGGCCCGGCTGCCGGACCGCACACGCAGCTATCGCAAAACATCGTGGGGGCCTGGCTGTGCGGCGCCCGCTACATGGAACTGAAAACCGTGCAAACCCTCGATGAAATAGAAGTGGGAAAACCCTGCATCGACTTGCAGGACGAAGGGTACAACTGCGAATGGTCGCAGGAGTTGCGCATCAGCGAATCCTTCGAACAATACCTCGATGCCTGGATCATCATCCACCTGCTGGCCCACCATCTGGGCTGGAAGGATGCTGCCCGCAAAACCATCTTCAACATGAGTGTGGGCTACAACCTCGAAGGCATTCTCAAACCCAATGTACAATGGTTTTTTGAGAAAATGAACAACTGCGAAAAGGAGCTCCGGACCAAAATTGACGAGCTTTCTGCCCATGCTCCCTGGATACAGGAAGTAGCCATACCCCACCAAATTTCCGACAACATCACCCTGAGCACCATGCATGGCTGCCCACCTGAGGAAATAGAAAAAATCGGCATGTACCTCATCAAAGAGAGGGGTCTGCACACCGTCATCAAACTCAACCCCACGCTGCTGGGTCCCGAAAAAGTGCGGGGCATCCTGAACGTGAAGCTGGGCTTCAAAACCCCCGTCCCCGATCAGGCTTTCGAACACGACCTGAAATATCCTGAGGCACTGAAAATCATCAAAAACCTGCGCCAGGCAGCGCAGGAGAAGGAGGTGTTTTTCGGATTAAAGCTCACCAACACGCTGGAAAGCAACAATTTCCGCAGTGTATTTGCAGAAGACCAGAAGCAGATGTACATGAGCGGCAAATCGCTGCATCCCCTGGCCATAAACCTGGCCGCCAAAGTGCGGGAGGACTTTCCGGATATGGACATCTCCTTTTCCGCGGGAGCAGACTGCTTCAACATCCATGAACTGCTGGCCTGCAACCTGAGCCCGGTAACGGTTTCGTCCGACCTGCTCAAACCCGGCGGATACGGCAGGCTCTCACAATACATCTGTCATTTGCAGGAAAAGCTTCACTCAAAAGGGATGAAAAACATCGGAGAACTGATGCAGGAAAATCCGGCAGAAAAGCTGCGCAGCTACAGCGGCGATGTTGTCAACAACCCTGCCTATCACAAGGGCTTTCGGGAGCAAAGCATCAAAACCCTCCGTCCGTTGAATCCCTTCGACTGCATCCACGCACCCTGCATGAGCACCTGCCCTTCCACACAGGACATCCCCCTTTACATGCATTACAGCGCGCAAGGCAACTGGCAGAAGGCTTTCGAAGTAATCATGCAGACCAACCCCTTCCCCACCATTACAGGTACGGTTTGCGACCACGAATGCCAGGGCAAATGCACCCGCATCAATTACGACTCCACGCTGGCCATAAGAGAAATAAAACGATATGTTGCAGCAAAAGAACACGACGAAAAATTTATCCAATCATTACCCAACAATGGGTTGAAAGCCGCCATCATCGGGGCAGGCCCTGCGGGTCTGTCATGTGCGTGGTACCTGAGACTTGCGGGTTTTGAGGTGGAAGTGTACGAGGAGAAATCTGCCGCCGGAGGCATGGTACAACAGGTAATCCCTGATTTTCGCATGACACGCGATGAGATAGAAAGTGATATTGAACGAATTGCTTCGCTGGGGGTAAAAATCCATTACAATACCCGGGTGAGCAAAGAACTTTTTGAACAATTACATACTTCTGGCGCATTCATGTTTGTGGGAATAGGGGCGCTCAGTTCGCGCAGGCTCAATATCCCCGGCGAAGAGGCTTTCGGGGTGAAAGAACCCTTGAAATTCCTGTCTGATTTTAAAAATGACAAGAACAAAAGGCTCGATGCCAAAAACATACTGGTAATCGGAGGTGGCAATACGGCCATGGATGTGGCACATACGGCAAAGCGATTTGCTGCAAAAGATGCCCGTGTGCGGGTGGTTTACCGCCGCACCCTGCAGGACATGCCTGCCAGTGAAGAAGAAATCTTCGGGGCCATCAACGAGGGGGTAGAAGTGGTTGAACTCATGGCTCCGCAAAGTATTATCACGGAAAAAGGCATTGTAAAAGGATTGCAATGTGTTGAAATGAAAGTGGATGGCCTTGATGAATCGGGCAGGCAAAAAGTAAAAGCCGTTGATGGGAAAATCATTGCCCTGGAAGCTGATATGATCATTCCCTCTGTAGGTCAGCATACCCAATGGGACTTTGCACCGGCCCAGTTGATGAAACCCGGCCCCGATGGTTTCAGCACCGGTATGGAAAGGGTATTTATTGGGGGAGATGCCAGGGCCGGAGCATCCAACATTATTTCTGCCATTGCCGATGGCCGTATGGCAGCCGAAGCCATTGCACAACTGGCAGGGAAATCGTTTCCCGACCTCGTGCAGGGCAAAAAAGAAAAAGCGCCGGTAAAGGATTTGCTGGTAAAAAAGGCCATGCGCGTGCTCAGCAATCTTACGCCAACCTCCCACAACACCAACCAGCCAGCGATTGGAAGCGATGCTGCCGCCAAACAGGAAGCCGACCGCTGCCTGCTGTGCGACGAAATCTGCAACATCTGCGTTACCGTGTGTCCCAATTTTGCCAACCAGGGATATGAAGTGGAACCGGTATCCTACGCCCTGCAAAAAGCCTTGCAGGATGTAGAAGGAAATGTTTCGCTGGAGGAAGACCAGACATTCAGCATCACACAAAAGCACCAGATATACAACCTTGCCGACTTCTGCAACGAGTGTGGCAATTGCAATACTTTTTGTCCCACCATGGGTGCCCCTTACCAGGACAAACCCAAAATACACATGAGCGACGAAAGCTGGGATTCGGCAACAGAAGGGTTTCGGGTAAGCACCAACGACAAAGAAAAAACCCTGTGGCACAAAGACAAACAGGGCATTCTGCACAGTCTCTCAGCAGGTCCGAATGACAGTCATTACACTTATCGAACGGAACTGTTTGAGGCACAATTGGATCGGAACAACATGAGACCTCAAAACGTGAAATTCTCAGGAAAGGGACTCCTCAGCCAGGATCTGACTACTGCAGCAGCAATGCATATACTCTTCAGCCATCTGCCTGCCTGATAAAAAAGATGAACCTTCTAACCCAAACAGCATGAGCACCTCATATTATATCAACACCACAAACAACCGGTTGCCAGCCAACCTGACCACGCAAACGCTTGAATCAGCCTGCGCCCTTGATTTTCACCAAACCCTCCCTGGATATGCTAAAACGCCCCTGATAACACTGCCAGGGTTGGCAAAGAAATACGGTGTGGCAGATATTTACGTCAAAGATGAATCGAAGCGTTTTGGCATGAATGCTTTTAAAAGCCTTGGGGCCGTTTATGCTATCCATCGGTTGTTGCAGAAAAACCCGAACCTGGACACTTTTTGTACTGCTACCGACGGCAATCATGGCAAAGCAGTGGCATGGGGCACCAAACTGTTTGGTAAAAAATCTGTGGTTTATGTCCCCTCCGATACTACAGCCAGCCGCATGGATGCTATCGCTGAACATGGAGCTCTTGTGGAAAAGATTAACGGCAACTATGACGATGCCTGTGCCCACGCCGAAAGAATGTGCAATGAAAATGGATGGCAGCTTGTCCAGGATATGGCATGGGAAGGGTATGAAGAAATCCCGGCAGACATTGTGGCAGGATACATAAGCATGTTTATCGAGATGGAAAACAGTCTGAACACCCTGCCTCAGCCTGAGGTTGACATTGTATTTCTGCAAGCGGGTGTGGGAAGCTTCGCCGCAGCAGGAATTTTTTATTACCTCCATCGTTACGGGGTTCACCGACCGGCCATTGTTATCGTGGAGCCCAGGGAAGCAGATGCAGTTTTTACTTCTTTTCAGGAAGGCAAACTAACAACTTCCAGGGGAAATGCAAGCACTATCATGGCCGGCCTTAATTGCGGCACTCCCTCCTCAGGTGCATGGGACCTGCTGAAATCTGGTGCCGACCTTATCCTCAAAATCGATGACCACTACGCCTGTCAGGCCATGAGAGATCTGTACCATCCTGTAACGGGAGATGACAGAATTATTGCCGGAGAGTCAGGAGCCGCAGGCCTGGCCGGGTTCATTGCCCTTTGCAGTGAAAAAGAACTCACTAAAGCGAAAGAACATATCAAACTATCTCATCGATCACGCATCCTTTTTGTCAATACAGAAGGGGACACTGACAAACCCATGTTTGATAAAATCGTGAAAGAGATGACCCGCTAACCGGAGAGTTAACTATTCTTTTATGAGAAACATTTGAATATCTCAGTCTTCGTGACTGGAATTGACAATTCACATTCCTGGTAATAACCTGATATTTTCAACATAAATAAAAGAGCGATGTATAAACTAAAACCTTCACAGACAAAAATCAACCATTGGTACCTGGTGGTAAGTTTCCTGGGCCAGTTCATGTTTGTTATGGGCACCAATGGTTTGATCAGACCTTTGCTCAGACCCGATTCACCGGAGTCTTTTGGCCCCTTGTGGTTTCTGGCCATTCTTGCCGTTGCCGGCATCGTTGTTATGTTTTACG
>RECE01000061.1 GCA_007694165.1 Bacteroidota bacterium | reverse complement strand
GGTACTTCGCGCATGCAGGGGCCGCACCAGCTGGCCCAGAAATCAAGATAAACCACTTTATTGCGGAAATCGCTCAGCGATACTTCTTCGCCGTTGATATCGGTAAGGGTAAATTCGGGAGCTTCATTGCCCGGCTTCACACGCAATGCATTGTTATAGGCAGTGGTAAGAATATCTGTGAGATCCTGACCGGGGTTTTCAGCCTTGAAATTTTCATAAGCTTCTTCTGCCTCATAAAAGTCGCCAAAATTCAGCATGTAGTTGATTGAAAAGGCTTTTGCAAAAGCCTGCGCTTTGCCGCTGAGCTGATTCTCTGCAATCCACAAATTGGTTTCGGCAAACCCAAGACCTTCGGGGATCTTATCCTCATGATTCATTCTGAAATATTGAAGATATTCATTGACAAAGCCAGCGGCCGACTGCACCCGTAGCTGCTCCTCGCTGAGATTTTTGGCAGTAACAAGGAAGTCATAATAACCTTCCGGCATTTGCGGAAGCTCCTCCAGTTGGTTGAAGTGCCTGTGATATAAAGGAAAGCTGAGTTTACTGCTATATAACTGATAGATAATATCAGTCTGAAAGTATTGGCGGAAGGTTCTGCTGATGGGATTTTCATCCATGAATGCTTTCATGTGTGCCGCAAATTCATTTTCCATGATTTCGGTGAATGCCACAAACTCTTCAACCGATGCGGTCTGAAATTTACTGAAAAACACCTGGCGTCCGTAAACCGGATTCATCTCCTGCATATACAGGCGATGGTAAGTGTTTTCATTGGCCAGTGTTCCCTGGAAGGTAAGGGTATTATCAAAGTCTTCCATATCGGCAACGATAGTAAGATCTTTCCCCTTTTCGAGATACACACCCATACGCTTGTCGCCCAATGTCAGATTGGCAACAACAGGAGCATGAGGTTTGATTTCGAAAGTGAATGTACCATCTTCCGATTGGGTGGCCGTAATGGTTTCGCGGTTGTAAAGGATAAAATCGGTCATATAAACCAGTTCAGCCTCTTCGAAGGTGGCATTTTCAACCTCCACGGTAAGGAGCATAGTTTCTTTGTCAGTAGTGCTGCAGGCAGCAATTGTTATAATCAGTAAAGAAATTAAAAAGAATTGTTTCATTTTGGATTGGATTTGGTTATTAAATAATCTGTGTGTTATTATGAATTATCTTTTTCTTCAATAAGTTTATCAATGTCAACTTCACCGGTTTGCTTTTCTTTGACAAAGAACCAGAACACTGCAGAAAGGGTAAGCATGGCACCGCAAAGGAGGAATAATAACTTCTGGCTGGCAAACTGTGCTATGATCAGGCTGAATACAAAGCTCACGATCAGGTGGGGGATCACCACCGACAGGTTAAAAACTCCCATGAAGAAGCCCATGCGGTTAGGGTCAACATTTTCTGACATGATGGCAAATGGCAGACTCACGATAGCACCCCAGCCAATTCCTGCAAAGGCCATCAGCACATACAGCGTCATGGGTGTGGTCACGATCATTCCCATGGCATAGTAAGAAATGGCCATAATAAATATGGCTATGACATGGATCTTCACCCTCCCGATTTTTGCTGCAATGGGTTCAAAAACGAGTGCAGGCAGCAGGAACCCCACGGTGTTCAATACCGCAAAAGACACACTGATCATTACATCGGTGTTTTCAAAGCCCAGGGGCACAAGCTGATCTTCCAGGAAGAAGATGATATATACAAACATAGTCTGTACCCCCAGCCACGAGAACCCGTGTGCAATATACAACCGGAAAAGCTGATTCCATTCAGTCTTGTCATTGTCGAGAATAGCAGCCATCTCGGGACTCTTACGGTTTTGCAGGTCTACAGCCTTAAACGCATCCACAATGGTGTAGACGTGCAAAGCAGCTGCCAGGATAAACAAAGGCACATACAGCCCGGGGCTGGTTGAAAAAATGATACCCAGGGAATAGAGCAGGACTGTTGGAACAAAAAACTTTGCAGCTTTTGCACGGGCTTTTGCATACCAGTGTCCCGAACCGGGAATAAGAATGGATATGGTGGCTGCCAGCAAGGGGTCAAGGCGACCCAGGGGGCCTTCGTCCTTACCGGTAATATAACGCGGTTCTTTGATGAGCAGGGTGGGGATGATGGAGAATACCAGTACCAGCACCGCACCGCCATAAAGCAGAACGTAATTGCCATACCTTGCACCTACCACATAGGCCATTACACCAAAGAAGCCCGAAACAGTCTGCATCCATGTATATCCCTTGGTGCGGGCACGACCTTCGGGGGTTACATCCGCAATGATGGAACGGGTAGGGTTGAAGCTGACGTTGATGGAGAGGTCAAGGGTAAGGGAAACGAGCACGGCTACAATCAGTATGTTGGACACACCGAAAAAATCCGATATCAGCCCGATGTTGGGCAAACTGATGAGCATCAGTGCGGCCAGGGTTCCCCCAAAAAGAATGAAGGGGCGCCGGCGTCCGTTCCACATCCACACATTGTCGCTAACCACGCCAATGATCACCTGTCCGAAAATACCGGCAATGGGTCCTGTGGCCCACACAATACCAATTTCAAAAATCTCAAAGCCAAACTCCGTGCGCAGGATCCAGCTCAGGGCGGCTATCTGCACCGCAAGGGCAAAACCCATGGCCGTTGATGGCAACGCCAGAAGCGCGTAAAACGGATTCGATAATTTCTTTTGAATGTCCAGCATAGATTAACGTTTTTGAATAGTTTATAACTCCGGTTGATGACTGCCTCAAAGGTGAGAATCAATCCCCCGCCATAAAAAAGCGACATAAAAGTAATGCGATTTTTTTAAAAAACCTTACTTCCCAAATTTCTTATGCCTTTTGTGGTTGGAAATGGTGTGGGGTGTGGGGTATGGGGTATGGGGTATGGGTTTGGGATGTAGGGTCCCTGAGCTTGTCGAAGGGAGCCTGGCAAACGGAGCATGGCATGTTTCCCTCACGCAAAGCCGCGAAGGATGCGCTAAGAGCGCAGAGATACCAATATCTCCCGTGTAACTCTGCGCACCCTGCGACTCCGTGGTTCACAGTCTCAATCTATTCACTTTTAATCCACTCCACCACATCCCTGATCACCTTCTCACTTACATTGTTCTCCTCAAAGTATTCCCGGGGTTTTGATATTCCTTCGCCGGCAAAGAACAGGTGGTTCATTTCGGGATATAGAATATAGGTTGTATCGTGATGGTCTTTCAGCACCTGTTTCCAGGCGTTGAAGTCATGCATGGTAACCTGGTAGTCGCGGCCACCGTGCAGTATGAGTATTCGTTGTGGCAAACCCGGAGCAATGACTGCCACATCATTTCGCAGCATATCCTCCAGGTACGATGGTGGCATTCCAAGCAGCTCTTCCTCGATAACGGCATTGGGGTCGTTACGCTTGTTCTCCAGGATTTTTGCCATTTCAGTTACTTGCTCCAATTGTTTAAGAGATGCTTCATCCACTTCTTCGCCTAGCGAGATAAGATGTTCAATCTGGTCTGGGATGAGTTCCCAGAGTTGTCGTGGTGAACCTGCCAGGGATATGATGCCACTGAGTTGCGGTGCAGCTTTGGCAATACGCGGAGCGATCATACCACCCAAACTATGACCCAGTACATAAACCTGCTCACTGTTAATTCCGGGCAATTGCATGGTCATTTTTACAGCGTGCACGGCATCACTTCCGGCCTCTTCCCATACGGTAATATTTTCCAGGTCGAGGGTGGCGGCATTGCGGTAGTTTCGTTTTTCGTAGCGTAGCACGGCAATTCCATGTGTGGCAAGCCCCCAGGCAATATCGCGGAAAATCTTGTTGGGGCCGATACTTTCATCCATATCATGTGCACCTGAGCCATGCACCAGCACCACTACGGGAACCAATTTGCCGGTATTGGGCATGGTGAGCATGGCGGGCAATTGTATGTCGCCGCAATCCACTTTCGTTGGAATCTCAGTGAAAGCTGTGCTGTCGGCGTAAGCAGGGGGTGGGGTGAAGCTTTCGGGTGGCGCCATGGAGATGAAAAAGCCGGCAATTTTGTCGCTTTTGTCCAGAGCAATTCGCATGCCCAGATCCATCTCACCGAAGCGGGTTACCAGGATCACAGTATGGTAATCATCGCCAGGTTCGTGCACCACACGACTTACGTGGCTGTATTTTCCCAGTTGTCTCTCAAGCCCATGGGCAATTTCACTGATCTGATCACGGGGAATCTGCTCCAGGAATGAATCGCTGAACATCTCCATCATGGCATCCACATCCTTGTTTACCAGATGGTTAAGAAATCTGCGGGCCGCAGTTTCCTGATGAATTATATCCTGGGCGCTGAGCAGGAAAGGAAACAGTAAAGCTGCAAGAAACAGCAATAGCGGTTTTTGGGTGGTCTTCATGGCAATAAGGGATTTATTTTGTAAAACTATAAGTAAGATTTTTTGGAAGTGGAAAATTAATGAAAAAAGAGAAATGTTTCAAAAATTCCTGCATTATCCATTTTGTCATCCGGAACGCATTGAAGGATTTTGCATCCATTAGACTGCTGCAGCTAAACCCTGATTATGCACCCGGACCAGGTGTCCAATTCTGAACATTTTTGTCCTACATCGGACAAATGACGGAAATTCAATCCATTAAGATTTTTCTTCAAGTATCTGAATTACAAAAATATGGCTTACAGGGTATAATGTTTGATAATATGCGAGCGATAAACATTCTTTAAT
>RECE01000203.1 GCA_007694165.1 Bacteroidota bacterium | reverse complement strand
ATTATGAGCAATTTCAATCACAGTACAATTTACGATTTCAAGAAAGATATCAGTTATGCCGAAAACAGCGTAGTGAGTAAGCGTGTGCTGGAAAAAACAACCGGTAACATCAGCCTTTTTGCTTTTGACAAAGGGCAGCAACTCAGCGAGCACTCGGCTCCTTTCGATGCCATGGTGCAATGTGTGGAAGGAAAGGTAGAAATTACCATTAATAAAAAACCTTACACCCTTACCGAGGGCCAGAGCATCATCATGCCTGCCAACGTGCCCCATGCATTAGTGGCAGTAGAGCAGTTTAAAATGTTGCTGACCATGATTAAGGGTGGCGATAAATAAACCACCTGGGGTCTGGCTCAATCATATTGCCGGCAAAAAAAGAAGGAAGGTATTGTTTTCAGTGTCTGATTCACAATCACCCTGTTCTTTTTGCCTCAGTTGCAATATATAAACTGAGCCAGACCCCTTTTTTTTCCAAACATCCAACTGAAGCATATTTGCATTTTCCTTCCCCAAATACTGTAATTTGTGAAAGCTTTTAAATTCCTCCATCGCTGGCTGGGCGTCATTGCTGCGTTATTTATTTTTTTGTTTGCCGTAAGTGGCATTGTGCTAAACCACCGAAGCTTTTTTTCATCCATAGACATCAATCGCAGCTACCTGCCCGGGGCACACCGGTATCAAAACTGGAACCTGTCAGCAGTAAAATCAGCCACTTCCATCTCACAGGATAGCCTGCTGATTTACGGCAATATCGGCATATGGCTCACCGACAGCCTGATGCAGGATTACACCCCTTATTACACGGGCATCAGGCGGGGAGCCGACAACCGACGTACTGCTTCCATTGCAAAAACCCCTTCGGGCAATATCCTGGCAGGCACCATGTCGGGGCTGTATCTGCTGAAAAACCATCACTGGTACCCACTGAAACTGCCCGTAAAAGAAAAGCGAATCACAGGTATAACCGTTACCGGCAACAAAATCTGGATTACCACCCGTTCCCACCTGGTAATGCTACGGGAAGAAAAATCCGGGTTCTCATCTGTGGAGGTGCCTCTACCCCACCCCGCAGACTTCAAAAGAGAAACCAGCCTGTTTCGTGCCCTTTGGGTCATTCACAGTGGCAAAATTCTCGGACTACCGGGCAAATTGCTGGTAGACCTCATGGGATTGGTGATGATTACCCTCAGCATTTCAGGGATTATCTGGTTTGTGGCACCCGATATTATGAAAGCCCTGAAAAAGAGAGTAACAGCCCGGAAGCGAATGGCCCGGATAAACCGTTTCAGTCTCAAATGGCACAACAAGCTGGGCATCTGGACACTTGCATTTCTGATTATCCTCACGGTTACAGGTATGTTTTTGCGTCCTCCTTTGCTGATTCCCATCATACGCAGCACTTTCCCGGCTGTTAAATATACCATTCTCGATCATCCCAACCCCTGGTATGATAAGCTGCGCGATATCCAGTTTGATCGCCATACCAAAGCTTTTATTCTTTCCACCTCTCAGGGGTTTTACTTTGCCGAACCCTCTTTCACCGATTCGCTGAGAAGAATTCCCCATCAACCGCCCATCAGCGTTATGGGCATCAATGTATTTGAGCAGCCTGCTGATGGCGTTTTTATCACCGGCTCCTTCAGCGGAATTCACCGATGGGTGCCTTCAGCCATGCAGGTGCATGATTTCATTACCGGAATGCCGGTAACGCCGGCCAGAGGTATGGCCAATCCGTTCGGTTCTATACCTGTGGCAGGTTATCTCAACCTGGGAGATGAAAAGGGAGAATTTCTTTTTGATTACAATGCCGGTATCGTATCCCTTTCAAAGGGCATTCCCGCTCCAGCCATGCCCGAATATGTGAAAAAGAAATCGCCTATGCCCCTGTGGAATCTTGCGCTGGAGGTGCATACCGGCAGGTTTTATTCTTTTATCTTTGGCAGGTATCATATCCTGTTTATCCCCCTGGCAGGTCTGATGATTTTAACAATCCTGGTAAGTGGGGGCTTTTTATGGTGGAAAGGCTGGCGCAGAAAAAAGAAAAACTGCCAGCCGGTAAACAATTAAAAAAAACGTGATCCTATGATAAAGAAAACAACACCCCTCGAGGCAGACCGGGTAAACGCCCCCATTGATGGTCGCATCATGTTCAGTAATAACAGGACAGAAAGCATCCTGCTGACTTTGCAGCCTGGCGAAATCATCCCTTCGCATAAAAACCCTTTCGATGTCTTGTTCATCGGCCTCAGCGGTACGGCAACCTTAACAAGCGAAGAAAAAAGCATGACTGTTGAGCCATGCGAAACCGTTTTTATTTCCAGCGATGAACCAAGACAAATGGAAAACAAAACATCGGATACAGCGAGAATAATGGTTGTGAAACTGCTCTGAACAAGAAGTATTTTGCATAGTGGATATTCCTTTGAAAACTGATCTTTTTTCGGCGTAGTTTTTCGTGCAACAAATTTTCTCTACTTTTACAAGGTAAAATCAAACCCATGTATAAAATATTTTCATTCACTCTCCTGGCATTTTGCATGCTTTTAAAACCTGAACTTATGAGCCAGCAACCCCCAACCGATGTATTTGAGGTCATTCACAACCGCAAAAGTGTAAGACAATACCAGGAAACGGCAGTCCCGGCCGAAAAAGTTGAGACCATGCTCCGCGCCGCCATGGCTGCTCCAACAGCACGCAACATTCAACCCTGGCAGTTTTATGTTATCACCAGCCGTGAAGTACTAGACCAGCTGGCAGAAAAGCTTCCCTATGCAAAGATGCTGGCCCATGCCCCCATGGCCATCGTAGTAGCAGGAGATACCCAAAAAGGCAACCCCAATGAGGAGCAAATCCATAACTGGTCGCTGGACTGTGCTGCCGCCACCCAAAACCTGCTGCTGGCGGCCGAAGCACTGGGGCTGGGAGCCGTCTGGACAGGCGTTTACCCCTACAAACTCCGCATAGAAGCTATAAGCACCACGCTCCATCTGCCCCCGCACATCATCCCCCTCAACATCATCCCCATCGGCTACCCACTCAACAAGGAAGAGCCCAAAGATAAATGGGACCCGGAAAAAATTATCAGGGTGGAATAAAAGGATTGTATTCTGAAAACAGATGGTAAACGGTTAGACGGGCAGGGAAGCTTTCACAAAACGATCCTTTCCCGGAAGGTCTTTCCTTACTTCCACCTGCATATATCCCAGTGATTCGTACAATTGGCAGGTTTCCAGCCCCAAAGCTTCGTTGATTTCCAGGTATACTTTGCCTCCGGGGCTTAGCAATTTCATACCCGCCTGCCCGATGGCACGGTAAAACAGCAAAGGGTCTTCATCGGGAACGAAAAGGGCTGTATGAGGTTCATGGTCAAGTACATTGTTTCGCATCAGGGGCTTCTCCGAAAGGCGGATATAAGGCGGATTACTGACAATCACATCAAATTTCTCATCCGGTAGCGCATCCCCAAGGATATCGTGATGGAAAAAACGAACTTGCTGCCCGTTTGCAAGGCTGTTTTCTTTTGCTATAATCAGCGCCTCTTCACTTACATCGCTGGCCCAAACCTCCGCATTATTCATCTCTGCAGCCAGGCTCACAGCAATGGCCCCGCTGCCGGTGCCAATATCCCAGATTGTAAGCGGGACAGGATGCTTTGCATTTGCAAAATCCTCCACAATCCACTGCACCAGTTCTTCGGTTTCAGACCGGGGAATCAGCACATCGCCATTCACCTTTAAAACCAAATCCCTGAAATACCCTTTGCCCGTAATATGCTGCACAGGTATGCCAATGTTGAGTTTTTTGATGACACGGTATAGATTGATAATATCCGATTCGGTCATCCTGCGGCTTTTGTCCATGGCATACATCACCGGTGTAATGGCATACAACTCTTCAAAAACAATCTGCCCCACAGAGCGTGCTTCCCTCTCATCATAAACACCGGCAATGCTGTTGCAAAACCATTCAAAAACTCCTTGTAGGGTATTGTTTTTTAATCCTTTCATGTATCTGCGATTTTAAAACCTGGGATAACCGGATTTCCCTGCCAATCAGCCGAAACTATCCGGTGCAAAAGTATTTGTAATTTGGGAAGGGAACAAATATGCAAAGAAGTTTTGAAGGTACTTCATTAAAACGTGATGATTATAAAGTTTTTTTGAGTTATTGGCGGAGGCTGAGGCTGAGGGCGCAGCCCGAAGTCCCGCGACCGGAGGGAAGCGGGATTAAGGTTGAGGCTGAGATAGAGGCTGAGGTTAAGGTGCAGACTGAGAGGAGCTTTAGGAAGTTGAACGCAGTGAAATCCCGAGACTGAAAGGAATCGGGATCCCGCGACCGGAGGGAAGCGGGATTGAGGCTGAGAGTGAGGGAAGCGTTAGGTGAAAAATCAAATCTCCCAAAACAGAAAATTCAAACTCTCCTACTCAAGAAAGCCCTCTATTTATAATCATTTCAAATAAACATCAAACTTTGTATTTTGAAAAGAGAATTCATAGATTTGTAAGCAACTTAAATAACATATAAGCATTCTCTTATTAACATTTATAGTTTCCATAAAAAAACCTGCCATGAAAAGTTCTGTCTGTTTATTTTTCGCATGTATTCTTCTTGCTGCATTTACCAGCAGATCAGAAACTCCTTTCAATTTCGGAACAGTATCCGACGAAGAGATCGACCTGGAGTATTACCGTGCCAAATACCCCGGAGAACCGGCAGTA
>RECE01000100.1 GCA_007694165.1 Bacteroidota bacterium | reverse complement strand
ACCACCACTGCTCGCTGTCGTCCGACGGCTCTGAGCCCGTCCGACGACTAAATACGAATTAGTGGTCGGACGAACTGGGAGTCGTCTGACCACGGTGCTTGTATCAAACGGCAGTGCGGACATTATAGTGGTCTGACGAACCGGGAGTCGTATGATCACGGCAAAAGCCTCTTTAGGTCTGCGCATCATCATTGCGATCAGCCGTTTTCGGTCAGGGAAGGCCCAGTCTTTCAGCCTTTTGCATGGCATGCTCCAGCTTTGATGACCTGCTGAAGTACCAGGTGCAATCAGGGTAGTCGTGCTGGCCGGATGCAATAACCTGTTGCAGCAGATTTTTGGGTACACTCCCAAACAGTATGCTTTTACCGTAAAGCCAGATTGTGCGGCTTTCCACATCCATGTACCACCATCCGCCACCTTGTGTTGTGGAATGATCTTCAGCGAGTTCACGATGCTGGTCAACCAGACCGGCCTTCAGCCGGCCATCGTTAATAATGAATTTTTGAAACATAGTTTATCTGTTTATAATTTGCTTTTTGATTGGTTTGATTGGGCTTGCCAGTAACATTGAGCAGAGACACCTGTTATCCGTGCGGAATAAAAATCATCCTCATCTTTGTAACTAACTATGTCATGGCCCGGTTCGTTGCAAGTTTGCTAATCGTCCGTTTCGAAAAGGTCCATACGGTCATATTCTTCCTGCATCTTTCTGACCCAGTCCGAATTCAGGATGTTCTCCAGGCTGCCATGATGCTTTATCAAGTTACCGGCAATCTCCCTGTCGCCCTCATCGGCCTGATCCGAAAAAAAATACATGACGAAGTCTTTTGCATATCTTCTATACCTTACCAGGTAGTTCACATCATTTTCATTAAGGGTATGGGTTCCACTGTACTTCTTCCCTTCCAGGACGGAAATAAACGGAACATCCAGCTTCAACTCATTGAATATTGTTATTCCTGCCTTTGTCAGATCTAAATCGTCTTCAAAACGGCGGGTGGTTCTTTCCCCTGCATCCCAGCATTGGGTATAGTTGGAATTCCCGTCCCTTTTGTCAAATTTTACCGCCTCATTCCTTGTCAATTGCCTGGTCATTTCAATTCCTTCGCCCAGTTTGGTTACATCAAAGTGCCGGATATTATGGAAAGTAACATCAGGATTGCTGCACAGAATCAATTTACCATAAAAACACCGGGCAAAGGAATGTTCACTCTGCCAGCGGGTAATGTTCAGGATTGCTATATGGATATAAGGGTTCATGGCTTGTTTTTAATTGTCAGCACAAAGCTAACACAACACTGCGTCAAAATGTGTCTCCGAAATAAAAAAGTTTCTTTTTCTGACCTCCAATAATCACGTCATATTTTGACGCACCATACATTTACCTTTGTTTGTACTTGCAATTTCGTCACCATCCATCATTTTTTATCCACTTTTATCCTTGAAACTATGGAAAAAACAAAACCCCACTGGAAACACTCAAACCCTTTGATGACCGTACTTGGTTTTATCGCCTACCACCTGGGCTATTACAAATTCCGGATACGCGCTATTTTCCGCTTTGTGCTGATTACCGCGCTTGTCGCTGCTGTGTTTTACGGAATCATCTGCCTGTTCGACCTCTCTTTGCAGGTTCATCGTGGTGAAGAGCTTTGGTTTATGATTTCGCGGTAGAAAAAAGGCGAAAACGCATTGCCCCATATCCTTTTGCAAGTTTCAACAGAACATATTCAACTTTTGTCACACTTAAAAATTCTATTGCTATGAACAGAAACCTACCTATGGTAAAAGAAGCAAGTCCCAAAGCCATTGAAAGCTTTTATCAGGGCGAACTGGCCCCTAATGCAGAAATGAAGTGCCCCCTCGTGCTTGTACTCGATCGGTCCTCCTCCATGCAAGGTGCACCCATAAAAGAACTTAACCGGGGTTTAAAGATCTTTCAGACCCAGATTCAAAACGATGAGGTTGCCGCAGCACGACTTGAAGTGGCTGTCGTTACATTTGCCAGTGACGTAAAGATCGATCGTGATTTTTCTCTTTTTGAAAATACGGCCATACCCACCATTGAAGCATACGGCAATACCGATATGGCTTCAGGCATTCAGGAAGCCATTCTGCGCGTTGAGGCCCGCAAAGCGTGGTATAAGGAACAGGGGCTGCAGTACTACCGACCGTATATTGTATTAATGACCGACGGTTGCCCTACTTCAGATGAAAGGAGTATTGAATTCATGAAAGAACAGATACTTCAAGGGGTAAAGGGAAAGCGCTTCAACTTCTGGGCCTTCGGAGTTGAAAACGCAGATATGGAATTCCTGCACTCACTATCACCGGAAGGATTTCATCCGCAAAAACTTAAAGGAATCAACTTTGCAGATTTCTTCCGCTGGCTCAGCAGCAGTTTTTCAGCCATCACTTCATCAAAGCCCGATGATACCATTAATATTGCACCCAAACCCGATGAAAACCCTTTTCAAATCACTGTTTATTAACCCGGCAGATAATTTGTGTATGGCAATGAGAAAGACCATTTTCCATTTTCTGAGAAAGAAAAAAGCACTCATTTTGAGGCGCCTGCTCCTGAATTTAAACAAAAACACCAACGACCGCTATTCCTGTATACCGGTAATGGATGCTAACCCGTGGCTGATAACGGGGGCATCTGTTACCGGAAACGGACATCGCAAAGAGGGTGAGCTCTGCCAGGATGCACATTATGCACAGGTCTGGAAAAATGGCTGGGGTGTGGCCATAGTATCAGATGGTGCAGGTACAGCATCAAAATCGCATCTTACATCAGCACTTCTGGTAAAAAAAGCAGCTGAAAATGCACAAGGGCTGGTGGAGCGAATGGGCTGGGCAGAAGAAAATGTATTGCCCACAAGGGAACAATGGGCCCATCATGCCATCTCCTTTATGCATTCCATGCAAAAATCAGTTTTTTCCTTTGCCGGCCTGCATGCCATAGATCGGGCGGATTTGCATGCCACGCTTATCGTTGTTATTTTTTCGCCCATTGGGCTGCTGGTGACCCATATCGGTGATGGACGGGCAGGCTGCCGCGACAAACAGGGCAACTATCACAGCCTGATAACCCCATGGGAAGGCGAACAGGCCGGGCAAACCGTTTTCATTACCACAGATCCTGTGCATTTTAACAAAATAGTGGGCATTTCTATGTTCGATAAGCCGGCAGATGCATTCTTTATTCTCACCGACGGCTGTGAAAATGTAGCATGGCAAACCCTGAACAAAAATACGGAAACCGGAGTATTTGAAAAGAAGAACAAACCGTTTCAACCCTTCTGGGAGCAAACCATCCGCACCATCAGGAATATGCATAAAACCCTTTCCTCCGAACAAACAGGCCGGAACTGGTACAACTATCTGCATGGCGGGCATAAAGCCTTTGTAATCGAAACCGACGACAAAACTATGGTTACAGGAATTTTTACAGAAAACCAAAATCATCCCCATGCACATTAAACTAAAAACCAGTCAGGGTGCCATTATCCATGCAGAGAAAAACCCGGTGAAACGGGGTGGCGAAGGAGCCATTCACCAGGTACTGGCGAATACCGGACCTCCCCTGGTGGCCAAAATATGGCATGATCATCAAAAAGCCTTCAGGGCCCAGGACCGTATCCGGTGGATGATTGAGCATTCGCCCTTAAAAAGTGCACCCGCCAGTATACAGAATTCCATCATATGGCCAAAAGATCTCCTTTACCGCAACCGAAAGTTTGTAGGATATACCATGGAACTGGTGCCCAATGCGATCAAACTTTTCTCCTTCATCCAGGCAGATTTTCCCAATCAACAATGGGGAAATGAATGGAAAAAATTTAGTTTGCCCACCGGACTGAGGAACAGGCTTATTGTATGCTATAACCTGGTGCAGGCTGTTGATTTCCTGCACAAAACCGGACACTATCAGGTGGTGGATATGAAACCCGAAAACATACTGATAAAACCCAACGGTCATATCTCCCTTATTGATATGGACAGCATGCAGATCAGCAACAACGGCAGGATGTTGTACCCCGCAACCGTTTTCACGTCAGAGTATGCACCGCAGGAGTTTCATTATGAAAAAGCATTAAAGTGCGACCTGAATGAAGTTACCAGAGAACACGATCTGTTTTCCCTGGCCGTAATTTTGTACCAGATACTGATGAACGTCCACCCCTTCCAGGCATCGCATGCAGTTAATACGGCATTGCATCAAAATATCTTACACGGACTATGGGTGCATGGGCCACGAAAGAGTCTGCTCCACCGCATTCCACAACTACATAATTCTTACCATCGGCTTCCCCAAACCATCAAAGATCTTTTTTACCAGACCTTTGCCGAAGGGCACTACACGCCACGGAAGAGGGTGCATACTGAACAGTGGACAAACACCCTGCTGGAAGAACTATACCGGGGAAATAAAGCACCCGGACAAAGACGGAAACAATTCCCGGCTGCTCCACCCCGGCAAACATCCACAAAAAAACCAGCTGTGAAAAGGAAGAAAGCAGCTCCCCAAAAGGAAAAAGTAAATACCGATAGAGGGTTATGGATTAGAATTACAAATTATGTCTTCTTTATAAAATGAGAAATATATCCAGAGAATCGGACGAACTTTACATCGTCCTGCCACAAAGCAAACACTTATAAAAACCAACAGACAAAGATATGATAATCATCTACGCTTACATCAACGCCAGATTCA
>RECE01000183.1 GCA_007694165.1 Bacteroidota bacterium | reverse complement strand
GAAGTGCTGGAAAGAGTTTTACAAATCAGCAATTTCCTGAAAGATGCTGACCGTTTTCACGGAGCCTGGTCGCATTGGATAGATGGCACTACAGGCAAGGCACTCCCCTTCAGCCAGAAAGATAACGGTGGCGATTTGGTGGAAACAGCCTTCCTGGTGCAGGGACTCATTGCTGCAAGAGAGTATTTTGACGCTGACAATCCCCTGGAGGATTCTCTCCGCGTTCTGGTGGATACCTTGTGGCATGGTGTAAACTGGCAATGGTATACCCAGGGACAGAATGTGCTCTACTGGCACTGGTCGCCTGATTACAATTTTGAAATGAACATGCACATCAGCGGATGGAACGAATCGCTGATAGTTTACATCCTGGCAGCAGCATCGCCCACCTACCCCATCACACCAGAAGTATACCATCAGGGATGGGCACGCAATGGCAACATGGCAAACGGAAGATATTTTTACGATTTACAACTGCCTTTGGGAGTTGATTTTGGTGGACCCTTGTTCTTTGCGCACTATTCTTTTCTGGGCCTTGATCCCCGGGGCTTGAATGATCAGTATGCCAACTACTGGGAACAAAACAGAATACATAGCCTCATCAACCATCGTTATGCCATTGCCAATCCCGGAAACTTCTGCCATTACAGCGATTCATTGTGGGGCTTAACTGCCAGCGATGACCCGATTGTAGGATACCAGGCTCATGCTCCCTTTGGGTTCCATGGAAACGACAACGGAACCATCACCCCAACTGCAGCGTTGTCTTCTTTTCCATACACCCCTGTTGAAAGCATGAAAGCACTGCGAACCTTTTACTATTATCTCCATGATGATCTATGGGGTAGCTATGGCTTCAAAGATGCTTTCAACCTGAGCGAAGAATGGTTTGCATCGAGCTACCTGGCCATTGATCAGGGACCCATTGTGGTTATGATCGAAAATTACCGATCCGGTCTGCTTTGGGAGGTATTTATGAAAAATGAAGAAGTAAACCAGGGACTGGAAACGCTGGGCTTTTATTATGATTAAACAATAAAAAAGGAAAATTATGATAACAAAGATTATACTTAGAGCTTTTATCCTTATTACCTTTTTTTCGGCAAATTCCGCCAGGACACAAATCAATGTTAGTCCTGAATCGTGGAATTTTGAACCCCGTCAAATCGGCACACAATCAGAACCTGTGGTTTTCACCATAGTGAACCAGGGAGCTTCAACCATAACAATTGCCCCGGAACAAATACAGGTTGTTTCGCAAGATGCCCAATCGGTAAGCCTTTCAGTACTTACCTACAACATCTGGTTCGACAATCAGAACTGGCCGGCACGTTTTGCACACATGCTCAGTGAAATCAGAGACCTAGACCCGGATATCATCGGGCTGCAGGAGGTTATACAACGTGCGAATCTTGATAACCAGGCACAAATGCTTGCAGATTCCCTGGGGTATTACTACTATTTTTCGTCTGTAGATGGAGAAGCTTCTCCCCAGAGATTTGGCAATGCCATCGTATCACGGTTTCCCATCGAAGAATCCAACTGGCGGGCTCTGCAACCGCTCAACGACTATCGCACTGCCGCTCACGCCAGAATCAATGTAGAAGGCAATACCATCGACATTTATAATACCCATCTGCACAATGCTGCAGTAAACACCCATATTCGCGAACAGCAAATCCTGGATATGCTCGACTTTATTGAAGAAACATCTTCCAGCGAGTATATAATCGTAACCGGAGACTTCAATGCCAATCCGGACTGGGAGGAAATGGAACTCATGTACGAAGATTTTCAGGATGTTTATCCTCTTTTCCATGAAAACCATCTCGACCCTGAGCATGGCACATTGAATTACCATCTCGGGCACCAACAAAGAAGAATCGATTATATTTTCTTCAACAAAGCTAAACAGGAAACATTTGTACCCACCTCGGCAGAGGTAGTAATTGATGAACCCGATGATAATGGCATTTATGGATCGGATCACTTTGGCGTTTTCGCCAATTTTGATATTCTGTCTGACGCAGATGCTTTTTTGCTTGAAAATATCTCTGAACCCATTGATTTACAGGCGGGTGAAAGTGCAGAGGTAAGTTTAGTTTTCGCCCCTTTGGTTACAGGAATGCATGAAGCTTTTCTGCAGGTTGCCGGAGAACAAATACCCGTTAGCGGGGATGCTTTTGATGCCACCATTCACACTTTCCCCTGGACCGAAGAGTTTAATGGGTTAGAGAATGGAGAAATACCATTGGGTTGGGAGCGAAATGCCGAAAACTGGGGTGCCTTTAATTCCTTTAATGCGGGTGGCGAAGCACCCGAAATGATATTCTGGTGGCAACCGGTTCAGGAAGGGGAGCTATGGATTAAAACCCCACAAATCAACACGACCGGACTTGACAGTATGAACCTGTCTTTCAGGCATATGGTTGATAATTTTGGAGACCCCGGCATTTACAACCTCAGTGTAGTAAGCATAGTGGGAGAAGAAGTATTTACCATTCAGCAATGGATCGATCCGGCCAGTATATCAGCAGAGGAAATTACCCTGCAAGTCAACAGTACTGAACACGGTATTGGAGACGGAATAGTGCAGCTGGCATGGATTTTTGATGGCGTTAGTGACAACCTTACCCGATGGGCCATTGATGATATTGCTCTCTCGGCTGAACCGGCGCTGGAGGTCAGTCCTGCAACCTTTACATTCGAACCACAGGTTGTTTATACACAATCGCAGCCCAAAACTTTTACACTTACCAACATTGGAGGAGGCACTCTCATGATAACTCCTGAAGATATCAGTCTTTCAGGGGAAGATGCTACAGCCTTTACCCTTACAAATCTTCAGGAAGTAGCCGAACTGGAATATATGGAAACAGCGGAGATCAGCATCATTTTTCATCCGCAATCAGAAGGGCTGAAAAATGCAAACCTGATGATTCTTGAAACAGGGATACTCATTGAAGGATTGGGGTTTGACCCTACCATTACAACCTTGCCATGGCTGGAAGATTTCAGCTCACTGGAAGGAGGAGGAGTACCACTGGGTTGGACACGCAGTTCTGCCAACTGGGGAGCCTTTAACACTGCCAATGCCGGCGGAGAGGCTCCTGAAATGGTTTTCTGGTGGCAACCCGAAAGCACCGGACAATTTTACCTGACTACACCGGAAATTGTAACTACTGACATGGACACGCTTGTCCTTTCCTTCAAGCACAGGGTGAACAATTTTGGCGGCCCCGGTCAATATACCCTTAAGGTAGTTGCCATTGCTGATGAAACAGAACATGTAATCCACCAGTGGATTAATCCTGAGAGCATAGCAGCAACAGAATTTACCGCCATTATCAATAACCAGAACCATGGTGTTGGCAGCGAAAGTTTTAAACTGGCCTGGGTTTTTGACGGTATTACCGATAACATTACGCAATGGGACATTGATGATATTCTTCTTTCCGAACCCGGAGAAACCCCGATCCTGGAAGTAACCCCTTCCACTGGAGATTTCGGACAGGAATCCGTTGGAAACACTTCCGAACCTATACAGTTTACAATCAGAAATACAGGGGGAGGAACACTGATTGTTTCTCCTGACAACATCAGTCTCTCCGGAGAGGATCCATCTGACTTTATCCTTCAGAACCTTGAAGAGACAACGGAGCTGGGTACTTTTCAAACAGCAATATTCAGTGTTTCTTTTTCTCCCCTTCAACCGGGAACCAGAAATGCAATTCTGAATGTACAGAATATCGAAATACCTTTGACAGGAACAGGCGCAGACCCATCAGACTATTTTATCTACAGCGATTTTACCATACCCGGCTTAACCAATGTGGAGGGTTTCAGAGAAATACCGGGATGGGCCCAGGGAAGCATTAACGCTTCTGATGTGAGCGGAGAAGGAGAGTTTGGGGGCGTAATACTGGAACTGGATTACGACCTTTCGCTTACCGACGATCTTACGGGCTACTGGTTGTGGGCTTTCCCTCTGGCAGATATCGGTGGGTTTGATCACATTGTATTATACGTGAGAGCCAGTGAACCGGTTGAAAATGCGCGCCTCCAGGTTTTTGACACCCATGGAATTCAGGGTAGCGATGGTGCTGCCTACGCCCATTTCAACATCACAACCACTGACTGGCAGAAAATCGAAATTCCGCTCAACGAATTTACCATTATGGATTGGGCAGAAAACCTGCCCGACATGAGCCGAATCCAGAGAGTTGACCTGTTGATGGAAAAAAACAACACAACCCCTGAGCAAGCAATAATTCAGGTAGATCTTGTTGGATTTAGTACCGGAGAGGTCTATGTACCTCAACTGGAACAAGCAGATAGTTTCAAGATGTTCCCTAATCCGGCTTCAAATAATGTCACTTTAATTTCTTCCGAAGCTGCTATTGTGTCTGTAATTGACCTGAACGGACAAGTTTTGATAACACAAAGAATTCAACAGGAACAGACCATTCTGGACACTTCAATGCTTAAAAGCGGAGTCTACCTGGTAAGGCTGCAAAGTCAAAAAGGTTCCATGGTAAAGAAACTTACGATTCATAATCGATAAAAAATTGTAACCCCCGAAATAACAACTATTTCAAATAATTTTCTTTCATATTTTCTTTTAACCCCTATTTATTAACTAAAAACAACACAATTATGAAAACCTTCAAATTTTTAAGCTGGATGTTTATTGCTGCAATGGTTTCTTTTGCAGCCTGTTCCAAAGACGA